>CANOCU010000004.1 GCA_947564645.1 uncultured Lachnospiraceae bacterium | reverse complement strand
TTTTCAAATATTTGACCTCTATCTTAAAATCCCTTTGGCTTATGTATAAATCATGATTTACTTTTTGTAAATTTTTTACTCTGTTACTTTCTCCTACTGTGTAATGAGCATTTTGTTTAAATGGCTTCCATAAATAAAAAACCCCTGCAAATGGCATTCACACGCCACTTACAAGGGTTCTCATTCTTATCTCTATTCGTCCAATTTCGACAAATTGCTACGCATTCATCTGCTTTGCAAGCTTCCTTCGAGGAAGCTGCTTTCTACGTTTTCTTTACATGCCCATCTGTTTTGCGAACTTTCCCTTTTCCTTGTCCCGGTCACATATCCCCGGAACTATGTATTTTACTAGCTTTGCAGTGATTTTTGACTGCTCTAAGCCAGCGGTTTTTCAACCGTATCCCCCAAATTTTATTTTGGGGGAATTTTGGGGGGGTAAGCTTCTTCCCCCAATTTACGGCCCTATCACATATTTTCTATATAATTAAAATACCGAACAAATCCTATGCCTTTTTCTTACGATTTCTTTGTACAACTGCACTCTTAAATGCCTTCATCATGGCTGGTGACAATTCCTCACAATCCTCATCAAAGTTAATAGGACTTTTTTTTGCCTCTTCAACTTCTTTAAGCTGCTCTTCCGTAGGTTTTTGCCCACTCTCAATAATTAATGTTCTGGTCATAATAAAGCTCCTTTTCTGCATTTGTTGCAAGTCTGGCTGAAATTATCCGAATTGTTTCTTTTCGTTCTGTAAATACTACAAACAATACATCTCCGACTTTCCCTATCGCAATATATCTATCCTCATCGACACTATGCTCAAAATCAAACATTTCAATATAATAAGGATCATCAAATATATACGCTGCTGTTTCAAAAGAAATCTTATGTTTCTCTTTGTTGATAATATTCTTATCTTCATCCCACTCAAATTTCATTCTTGACTATTCCTTCTTCTATTATTCTATGTTAACAGTGTATCAACAAATAGCAGATCAATCAATCACATTTTCACTAATCACTTTACACTTTTCAAATTTGTCAGACATTGTCTAACAAATTCAACAAAACAAAAACCCCTGCAAATGACGCATACACACCACTTACAAGGGTTCTCATTCTTATCTCTATTCGCCCGTTTTCGACAAATTGCTACGCATTCATCGCTTCCTTCGAGGAAGCTGCTTTCTACGTTTTCTTTACATGCCCATCTGTTTCGCAACTTCCTCGGCGAAGTTCTCTTCCTTCTTCTCAAGACCTTCACCTGTCTCGAAGCGGACAAATCTCTTAACGGAAAGGTTCGCGCCGTTCTCCTTGGCAACCTGCTCGATATACTTCGCTACCGTCTGCTTGCCGTCCTCAGCCTTGACATATACCTGCTCTAACAGGCATACTTCTTTCAGCTCCTTGTTAAGGCGGCCGTTCACCGCACCCTCGATCACCTTCTCCGGCTTGCCTGCCATCTTCGGATCATTCTTGATCTGCTCCGTAAGGATCTCTTTCTCATGCGCCTTGTATTCCTCGGACACTTCCGCTGTGGATACATACTTGGGATACAATGCCGCAACCTGCATCGCGATATTTGTCAGCGCCTCTTTCACCGCGTCATTGACAACATCCGTCACTGCCTCTACGATAACGCCGATCCTGCCGCCGCCATGCACATAAGACACTGCGCAGCCGTCATTTGCCACAACCTTCTCGAATCTTCTGATGGTCAGATTCTCACCGATCACGGCAATCTTGTCAACCAGTGCATCCTTCACGGTCTTAGCGTTATCCAGATGCCAGGGCTCTGCCAGGAAAGCGTCCATATTCGCCGCGTCAGACTCAACTGCCTGCTTCGCCACCGCTTCCACATAAGCCTGGAAATCGGCGTTCTTCGCTACGAAGTCTGTCTCGGAATTTACTTCCACTACCGCTACCGTCTTATCATCCTTGATGGAAACACGGCAGAGACCTTCCGCTGCGATCCTGCCGGCCTTCTTCTCGGCCTTTGCCTGTCCGTTCTTTCTCAGATACTCAACCGCTGCATCCATGTCACCGTCTGTCTCGCCGAGGGCTTTCTTGCAGTCCATCATGCCTGCACCGGTCATCTCTCTCAACTCTTTTACCATTGCTGCTGTAATAGCCATCTATCTTTCCTCCAAATCATCTCTGTTCTGTCTTGTCTGTTCGATATCCGCTCTATGTCCTGTCTGTACCTGGTCTTTCCGGTTCCACAGAGCAACGTAAAAACCGCGTCTGTATTATGCGTTCTCCTCGTCAGTCTCTTCCACCTTCTGCGCTTCCGCCTCATCAACATATTCTTCTGCACCCTGATTAGCTTCCACGACAGCATCCGCCATCTTGGAAACGATCAGCTTCACGGCTCTGATCGCATCGTCATTACCAGGAATGATATAATCCAACTCTTCCGGATCACAGTTGGTATCACCGATACCGATCAATGTAATACCCAGTGTATGAGCCTCCTGCACACAGATTCTCTCCTTCTTGGGATCTACCACGAAGATACAGTCAGGGATTCTGGTCATATTCTTAATACCGCCCAGGTTCTTCTCCAGCTTCTCCCATTCCTTCTTGATCTTGATGACTTCTTTCTTCGGAAGTACATCAAAGGTCCCGTCTTCGGACATGACTTCGATCGCTTTCAATCTGTCGATTCTGGACTGGATCGTCTTAAAGTTTGTCAGCATACCACCCAGCCATCTCTCATTGACATAATACATACCACAGCGCTCTGCCTCTGTCTTGACAGCGTCCTGAGCCTGTTTCTTCGTACCTACGAACAGGATCGTACCGCCCTGGGAAGCCACATCAAATACCGCTCTGTAAGCCTCGTCCACCTTGCCCACGGATTTCTGCAGATCGATAATGTGGATACCGTTTCTCTCTGTGAAGATGTAGGGAGCCATCTTAGGGTTCCATCTTCTGGTCTGGTGTCCGAAATGCACACCCGCTTCTAATAACTGCTTCATTGAAATAACGCTCATTTTTCTACCTCCATTTGGTTTCTCTTCCATATGTCCTGTCCCTGCTGCCACTCCTGCGTCAAGAAGCACCGGCAGCCTCCGGACATATGTGATTACTTGTTCCTGTGTCCCGTGCATTCACATTTGCACACACTCATTTAAAATAACACAAAAGAAGCTCTTTTGCAAGAGCTTCCGTAAAATTTCCACGATCCAGACTTTCTCTTACTCAGCGCCTGTCACGATCCTGGCGATCTGCTCATCACTGGCATCCACCGGAATCGAGAAGGTTCCGGTTCTGAGCTTCTTGTCATAACCGTTCTGACATAGAAACTCATCGAAAGTATCTGCAGACATAACAATCCCGGCTTCCGCCAGTTTCCTGGCCACCGTATGGGAACCGTCACCGCTGTTGATCGTTATCGACCTGACCGCCGGAGAAGCGGCAGTTCCTCTGACGTTCCCGCTGTCTTCCTCTTCTTCCACCGGATCATCTTCTTCCTGATCTTCTTCCGCTTCCGCTGCTTCCGCGTTCTCATCTTCTGTCACAGAATCGTCTGCAGCCCCCGTCTCTTCCTGGTTCCCATCCGCTATCTGTGTATCTTCCGGCCCGGCGTCTTCATCTTTCTCCGCCTTCTCTTCTTCCCCGTCCGGATCGATCTCCCTCACAGGCGCCTCTTCCATAGGCTCGGCTTCCGCATCCTTCCCGGATATCGTCTTCGTGACATCTTCCAACAGATCTGCTCTTTCCTGTTCCTGTGCCGGTTTCTCCTCATTCATCTCAGAAAGGACCGTATTCTCTACCATTCCAAGTTCCTTCGCCCTGGCGATGATCTCCTGATCCGTCATCGCCTTATTACGAGATGCCATAATACCCATAATGATCGCGGTCACGATAATGCCAACTCCAAGACCCCGAAAAAAACTCTTTCGCTCCATAGTATCCAGTATCCCTTCTTACTCTGTCCATTTCATAGCTTTTGATATCGGAGTCAAACAATACTGCTCCCATATCGCAGGGTATGCCCCTTACATCCCTTCAAACAGATCGATCACAAGCTTCACTTCGCCAAGCCCCAGTCCCAGTTCCTTCGCGATCGCCATATTTGATTTACCGGCTTTGTGCAGATCCAGAATCCTCTCATTGCTGTTTCTTCCATTGTCCTTCGCAAACTGGAGATCCACGTTCGGCGTCTCCACAGGATATTCCCCGCCGGTTTCCGGACCGTCTGCTCCGGCCTCTTTCCTGATTCCCAGCCTTTTACTGGCGGCTCGTTCCATACCGGTCTGCGGCGCGGCGCTCTCTTTTGGCGCAATTACCCCGCCTGCATTCCTATCCGTTCCGCCATCCGGGACAAGATCGTCATCCGGCTCATGGATGATCTCAACCCTTTTCGGCCTGATCGGCTTAAATTCCTGTTCCAAAGAAAGTTCCGTATGATCTTCTTCCGCTTCCAGATCCGCAGATGTGATCCAGTCATCTGCGGTCTCACCGTCTTCTTCCTGATCCGGCATCCGCTCTTCGGGTAATGCGTCACCCTCGCTTCTTCTCGTCTCCGTCAGATCGGAAGCAATGCGAATGGCCTCCTGCGCCGCCTCCCTGGCCACTCTCGCCGCATTCTGCGCATCCCATACACCTTTGACCGCATCGTCTGCGGCGCGCAGTACATCATTGATCCTTGCCGACGCCTCATCGACCGCCTTCAGTACATCATCCGCCTTAGCCATAGCCTCGTGCACCGTCTCTTCGGCATCTTTCAGCGTCTGTTTCACGCCTTCCGATACCTGAGTCGCCTCACCGATTGTCGTCATCAGCGTGTCATGCTTGTCGTTCAGCATATCATACAGGAAGACAACTTCCTTGTGATTCTTGTGAATCTCTTCAAGCACGGTGTCCGAATACTCATTGATCGCCATGATCTTCTCATTGGTCAGTCTTTCCATGGACCGCTCTGTCTTCTCTACCGAATAGCTGACAGTCTCTTCTACGATATCCGCCACCTTATCCCTGATATGTTCTGTCTCTTTGGCAATCAGCTTCCTGATCTCATCTTCACTGATCAGTTTTACTTCCTCATCAATATCCTTCTTTCTTGCGGGCATAAAATATCCCAACAGAAATACTGCTGCTCCGATTATGATCAGTATGATCTCTGCTGTACTCATATGTTTCTATCCATTCCCTTCCGTGATCCTCCTTAAGGCAGTTAAAGTAAACCGGCTATAGCCTGATATCCACTTTCTTCATGATCACTTTACCGTCGGATTCCTTTGTTTTATTACGGTTCCTGGATCGACCGCCATCGCCACGGTATTCATTGCTTCCCTTATCCTTGGCATCGAATTTACGCTCATGGTATTCAGGCTGCTTTCCCTCGTTGACTCTCTTAACCTGCTTCTCGACCTGCCTGGCCATCTGCTGACCGAAGTTTGCCTGCTCTACCATACCCTTAGTATCATCATTATGTTTGATCGTCGTATAATCCTGGGCTCTTGTGATCTGCCCCTGCATTTCCACAAATCCTATTGCCATCCTTCTTCGCCCCCTGCCTTACACTTATACATCCCCTGCAAAACTTTCCCCAAAACTCTATCGCTTCTTAACGCCCGTTTCCGTCAGTATTCCAATATAATTTCCCATCTTTCCCCGCATCTTCTGCAGCGCCCGCGTATGGAGCTGCGATATTCGTGACTCCGATACACCCAGAATATTACTGATCTCTTTCAAGGTAAGATCCTCGTAATAATACAGAACAATAACTTTGCGCTCCTTCTCCGTCAGGATATCAAGGGATTCTGTCAGCATCTTCTTCAGTTCATCCCGCTCCAGCACCTCTTCCGGACTGTCAAACTGTGTGCTCCTGCTCTGTCCGGCCTCATTAGGGACCTCGCTTCCCTGTTCCAGAAACTCATTCAGTGAGACCACATTCGTGATCTTCATCTGAGACTGCCAGTCCAGATACTCATCTCCGGTAATGCCAAGCCCCGTCGAAATCTCCTCGTCGGTAGCGCTCCTGCCATATTTTGTCTCAATATCCCTGATCACCGCATCGATCTTCTTCTGCTTCTGCCTGATCGTACGCGGGATCCAGTCCATCTTACGGATCTGATCCAGAATGGACCCTCTGATCCTCAGACTCGCATAGGTTTCGAATTTAACGTCTTTTAAGAAGTCAAATTTATCTATGGCATCGATGAGTCCGAATATACCATAGCTGACCAGATCCTCATACTCTACGTTATATCCGAGATACATGCTCAAGCGACCTGCCACAACCTTTACAAGCGGGGCATACTCCAATATGATTTTTTCTCTGATCTCAGGAGATTTTGCTTTTGCATACTCCTCCCAAAGTTTCTTCTTGCCTGCCTCATCCATCTATGCTCTATTCATCCTTACTTTTTCGTGAATACTGCCAACTGATCTGCAGTATCCCTGAATATATGCCTGGAATCATACTTCCGGGCTTATCTGACCGCTTCTGAAACTATCTTGTCTTACCTTCTTCCGCGAGTTCCTTCTCGATGACTTCGCCTTCTTCCATGTCGGCCTCTTCAAGCTGATGCTCGAATCTGTCAAGCATACCTTTGTAAACACATCCCGCTATATAAAACACGATCAGCACACACAACAAAATGATCAGCATAGACTTCGTATCATAATGTTGGATTCGAAGCGTTATGCTGGTGGCTGCACCGGCAAGCAGCATTACAAAAGGCGGTATCAATTTGCGCTGCTTTGCTCTGAATGCCCTTGCTTTTGCTTCCCTCTTCTCCCGTGCCTCCCGCTCCGCAGAGCTTTCCGCATCGGGCAAAATTTCCTGCTCATTTTCAATTTCTTCAACGGTATTTACAGTCTCGTTCTCCAACTTATAATCCTTTCACACCTTTTATCCGGCTTGCTAGATCACACTTTCCGGTTTTCCCACTGCACGTATCACAAAATCTCCGGTCTCCGGATAGAAAATAACGGTTCTTCCATAATTTTTACCTGTATCCTGCGCTATAACAGGTATTCTAAGCTGTGCCAGCTTTCTCTTGCTTGCTTCCACATTCCTCTCCCCTACACGAACCATATCATTCTTGCTTTGGAAAGCAAACATCTGCGCGCCTCCCGCAATCTTGGCAACCAAACGCCCTCTGTTTGCACCTCTGGCTACTACCTGCTTTACCAGTTCCTCGATTCCAGTATCTGCAAATTTCGGGATATTCGTATTGTTTCGAATAATAGTGCTATCCGGAAGCATAACATGCGCCAGCCCGCCGATCTTGGTAACCGGATCACGGAGCGCTATTCCGACACAGGATCCCAGTCCCAACGTGGTAATGCTGTCAGGACTGACACACACATTCAAATCAGCCATACCGACCTTTATCACATTGCCCATAATATGACATCTCCTGTTTTTATTTATCAAATTACATTTATCATTATCAGTAACAATTCAGCTGCCCAAACTGCCATTATGTTTCATCAGAGCCATCGACGCAGGTTATCTGTGCCTGCCTATACAAGCCCCAACGCCGATAAGATCTTACCATAAGAATCCAGATTCGGCACCAGGATAAAATATCCATCCAACACCATCTCATCAAAAAACTGTGTCTGGATCAATAACATCTTATCGCCAAGCGTTCCGAACTCGATCGCCGGAACGCTCAGGATTGCCCCTGCCATATCCACTGTCAGATCCGGAACCGACGGATGGATCTTCAGGTTTGTCAGGCTAGAAAGGGAATTCAGATAAGCGGCTGTGATAATATTGCCGACCTCCTTCAGAGCAGAAAATTCCATCTCCGAGAACTCTTCTCCCTCCACCGAAGTGCCCATCAGCTTATTCACAAGATGCCTGGCCGCCTGCTTTTCCAAAAGAAACATGATGCTTCCGGCGATGTCTCCCTCAATACCGAGATAGATCCCGGCCATAATGATCTCCTCACCGCCCATAAGATGGCCAAGTTCTTTAAACTCCATTAATTTAACCTGCGGAACCGACATATCCACTTTGCACTGCATCATCTGCGACAATGCCGTAGTGGCATTGCCGGCTCCGATATTCCCCAGTTCCTTCAAAACATCAAAATATTCATCTGACATTTCTTCTAATGTAATCCCGCCCACTGTACATCCTCCTATAAGTTTTCGAGAACGACCGAATTCAGATCAAGCAAGGAGATCAGTCCGCCTGCACACTTGCCGACACCCCACAGGAAACTGTCTTTATCATCCTTGGAATCATATGCGATCTTTTCGATCTGGTCGCTCTCCAGAGTCACGACCTCTTTCACCTCATCTACAATAATACCGATCAAACCGTTCATTCCCAGTTTCAAAATGATGATACGGCTGGACTTCGTTTCTTGATCCGGTTCCAGACCCATCTTGATCCGAATGCTCATTACCGGAATCACTTCCCCGCGCAGATTGATTACACCTCTCAGATAGGAATCTACCTTCGGCACTCTGGTAATATGCTGCATTCTGACAATGTTTTCGATGTATTTGATATCAATGCCGTATTGTTCTTCTCCCAGCTTGATCACGATAAACTGTTTGTGTTCTCCGGTTGCTTTTAATTCTTCCATGTCATCGTTCCTCCCTTAGCTTAAATCAATGTATTGGCATCCAGGATCAGGGCTACTTCACCATCACCCAGAACGGTTGCGCCGCTGATCACCTTACATTTGCTGACATATTTGCCCAGCGGTTTGATTACGATCTCCTGCTGTCCGATCAGTTCATCCACAACCAGACCAGCAAGCTTATCACCCTTCTTCACGATGACAACTACCATATTTTCTTCCGGGTTCTTCTTACTCTCGATATCCAGAATCTCATTCAGACGAATAAGCGGAATGACCAGATCACGCAGCTGGATCACTTCTTTCGCCTGCACAAGTTTCACATCCTGCGGCGGAATATCCTCGATCGTCTGAATAGCGCCAAGCGAGATCGCATACTTCTCGTTGCCGATATCCACCATGAGCGCCTGAATGATCGCCAGTGTAAGCGGCAGTCTGATGATCCAGGAGCTGCCTTCGCCCAGCTTGGACTTTACTTCCACTTCGCCGCTCAGAGCCTCGATCTTGGATTTCACAACGTCAAGACCCACACCTCGGCCGGATACGTCGGAGACCACCTTGGCTGTAGAGAATCCTGCATTGAACAGCAGTTCAATACTGTCCTTCTCACTCATATTCTCAGCCTGCTCCGGTGTGATCACACCACGCTCGATCGCTTTATTTCTGACAGCCTGCGTATCAATACCGTTACCGTCGTCACGTACCTCGATCACGACGTTATTACCGTCCTGATAAGCGTCCAGGAAGATGGAACCCACTTCCGGCTTACCTCTCTCCTTACGGACTTCTGCCGATTCCAGACCATGGTCTGCCGAATTACGCAGAAGGTGCATCAGCGGATCACCAATCTCATCCACCACGGTACGGTCAAGTTCTGTCTCTTCACCCGTCATATACAGTTCCATCTTCTTGCCCAGCTTCTTCTGCAGGTCACGCACCATACGCGGGAACTTGCTGACTGTGCTCTCGATGGGTACCATTCGCACTTTCATCACGGACTCATGCAAGGATGTGGTGACACTCTCCAGATACTCGATCTGTTCATTCACGGCCGTGCTGGATGTTCCGGATACGGCAGATGCCGAAACAAGCGAGTTCTTGGCAATGATCAGCTCACTCACCAGATTCATCAGCGTATCCAGTTTCTCGATATCAACTCTGACAGTCCTGTTTACTACCGGTTTATTGGCCGCCGGCTTCTTCTCTTCTGCTTTCTTATTTGTGCTGGGCGGAGCCGCAGGTGCAGATACCGGAGCCATCGCTGCCGGTTCTTCCGCCGGCTCCTCCGCTGCCTTCTCCGTTACATCCTGCACAGCCTCAGGCGCTTCATGATCCGGATCCAGCACATCTCCCGTCACCTCCTGGATCTCGGATATGTTGCTGGCAGCGGCGATCACCTGCTCCAAAGAGCTTCCGGAGATCACGATCAGACTGAAGTCAAATCCGAACTTCTCATCCTCGATCTCCTGTGTGGGCGGATCGGATACAATGATCTCTCCATCCTCCTCAATCGCCTTAAATACAAGGAAAGCCCTCGCTGCCTTCAGAATACAGGTCTCCTGTATGACGACCGTAAGACCGTATACATTCTTACCCTGCTTTACCGCCTCTTTCAGAACGGTCCGCTCACTGTCACCTAATTTGATCTCCAGCCACTTCTTACCGCCTGTCGAAGCTGCCTGCTGTTCGGGAGCCGGCGCCGCCTCGGGAGCTGCCTCCTCTTTACCTTCCTTGCCGTCGTTCATGATATCATTGAGCTGCTTAATCAGCGGTTCATTGTCGTTGGTTCCCTCATCGGCGCTTTCGCGGATATTGGCATTATATTCATCCAGCGCATCCAGACACTGGAACAGCACGTCGATCATTTCCGCCTTCACTTTGATGTTGCCGTTACGTACTTCCGAGAATACATTCTCCATATCATGGGTCAGAGTCTGCATTCTCTTGTAACCCATCGTACCTGCCATACCTTTCAGGGAATGCGCAGCACGGAAGATCTCATTGATCGTATCCATGTTATCCGGCTCCTGCTCTAACAGGAGAATCTGCGTATTCAGGTTCTGCAAGTGCTCATCTGTTTCATCAAGGAAAATTTCAAGATACTGACTAACGTCCATATTATTTTACCCCCACGTTCATTATTATTTCCTGCGCAATTTGCTCAAGTGGTACGATTTGGTCCGTAACGCCGGCCTTCACGATGCTCTTTGGCATCCCGTACACCGCACATGTGCTTTCCTCCTGTGCAATCACATGGATCTTCTTCTTCGCCTTCAGATTGCGGATACCCTGTGTACCGTCGGCTCCCATACCTGTCATGACAACACAGACAACCTGATCGTACCGGCTGTCCCTTAAGGATTCATACATATAGTTGGCACAGGGCTTCACCCCTTCCCTGGAAGGTTCATCCGAATAATGAATGACATGTCTTCCTCCGGAGCATAGCACATTCAAATGTTTGCCGCCCTTGGCTATGTATACCTTACCCGCTTCCACGGCATCGCCTTCCGCCGCCTCTCTGACTTCGATCTCGCTCAGAGTATTCAGGCGTTCCGCCAAAGACGCCGTAAACCCGGCAGGCATATGTTGTACGATCACGACCGGTGCGTTCAGATTCTTAGGCAGTCTTGGAACCACCGACTGTAATGCCTTGGGACCTCCTGTAGAACTTGCAAGAGCAACCACCTTGTTTCCCATAACAGTGGAAGTATGCTTCCCGACCAGCTCCAGCATCTTCTTGGAAGCCTTCACGTCCTCCGCCGTGAATATCTTGCTTCTGAAAGACGGAGCCTTGGATTCCGCCACCGTTATGAGGATATTCAGCATCTTCGTCTTAAACTCGTCGCCTCTGCAGTCCATTGCATTATTCGGTTTATGAATAAAATCCAGTGCCCCCAGCTCCAACGCATCCAAGGTGATCTTCGCGCCTTCCCTGGTATCGGTACTGGCCATCATAACTCTGGCCGCAATCTTGCGGTCATGCAGTTCTTTTAACAGCTCCAAACCGTTCATCTGCGGCATGTTGACATCCAACACGACTGCGTCATATGTCTTCCTGCCAAGCAGATCCAGCGCTTCCAGACCGTTGACTGCCCTGTCTTCCACATGGAACCTGCTGTCGCTGTTTATTATATCACAAAGAACCCTTCTCATGAGTGCAGAGTCATCAACAACCAGTATTTTTTTCATCGTCCATACCTCCCTGCCTGTTTACCAGCTTCTTTTCTGATTCCTGAGCGTTCTCCGTTCTTCATCAAAAATATATTTTATGATCTCTTCCCTTTCTTCCATATCTACATTCAGATATTGTACTCTGTGCTCGAAAGTGCCGGGACGGTTTTCCACTTCCTTTACGGACAATACCTTGCCGACCAGATTATATTCCTTGCTCTCCTTACCGTTCATCAGACGATACTTGCACATGATCAGGCTGTCTGCCTCGTAAGCGTAATCGGCGATAAACCTGAGTCCGCCTCCGCTGATGTCCACGATAACGCTTCCCTTAAGAGGAAGCTCCGGAATCCGCACTTCCTTCCTTCCGGCTTCGGCCATTCTCACTTCTTCTGCCTGAAGAGGCCTTGAACTCATCTCCAGGGCACAGCTTAACCGGTAATATTCCCTTCTCTGGTATTTGCGCAGATTGCTGATCAGATCCATGGCCAGTACAAAGACATTGTTATCCTTATAACGGTCTACGATCCTGGCATAGCACTGATACAGACCGCTCTCCGTAAAGAAATACAGATCATATTCGCCGTCTACCGGCAGCGGAACGACCTTTGACTTCTCCATCGGCATCGTGATCTCGATCCTGTCCTCGGATAGAATATCGATCACCTTGCTCTGATAGCCCTTGTTACTTGTTTTGATCTCTTCGCGTTCCTCCATCTCATCCGTCTCGGAATGCTCGATTTCCTGCAGGTCCACACGACACCCCGGAACAACATATTTAGACAAAAGATTTGCCATACTCTCCTCCTCTCTGGGCACCTTCAACTGCCACAGATCCTGTTTCTATATCACTTATCTTCTCTCTACCTCTTTCCTATGATATGAGAGAAAAATGCAGCCATACCACGCTTTGTCAGATTGCTGTTTGACTCCTTGTTCATAAGCTTCGCCGCCAGCGCCTCATAGGCGAGCGTCGCCCTGGCGCGCGGATTATCCAAGGATACCGGCATCTGCTGCATCACTGCCTTCGCAAGCAGCTGATCCTGCGGTATCATTCCAAGATAGGTGATCGGCACTCTCAAATAACGCACCACCACCGATTTCAGCTTGGAGAACAATGCCTCCGCCTCCGCCTCATCCGCCACCTTGTTTGCGATCACCTTGACCGATGTTGTTTCGTTAGAATACCGCGGATGTCTGTTCAAAGCCTTAAGCAGCGAATAAGAATCGGTAATCGACGTCGGCTCCGGTGTCGTCACCAGCAGAATCTCGCCGCTTGCCACCAGAAACTCCAACACTGCATCCGAGATGCCCGCCCCGGTATCCACAATAATAACATCTGCCATTTCATCCAGCTGCACCAGATTCTGGACAATATAATTAAGGTAATCCCTGCTTAAGTTAGACATCCCCGCAATGCCGGACCCTCCCGAGATAAACCCGACCTCCATCGGTCCCCAGGTAATGATATCTTTGATATTTTTACCCTGATAGATTAAATCACACAAGTTATGTTTGGGTACCGCGCCAAACATGATCTCAATATTGGCCAAACCAAAATCCGCATCCAGTATAATAACTCTCTGTCCCATCTTTCGAAACTGTATGGCCAGATTGATTGCCGTATTGGATTTCCCTACGCCGCCTTTACCGCTTGTAACGGTGATCACTCTTGCTAAAGGTCGCTGCGGCTGACTGTTTGCCTTGATTATATTTCTTAATTGTTCAGCCTGATCCATCAGCCTTCCTCCTTAGTTCTTTCCTCCCAGCAGTTTCTTAACTGTACTCTGCGGATTAAACTCTTCAATGTCGTCCGGAACATTCTGTCCATATGTCACATACGACAGGGACGCTCCCGTATATAGCTTCAGATTCAGCAGATTCCCAAGCGTAGTGGTCTCATCCAGCTTCGTGAAGATCAACTTATAATCCGCTATCTCTTTATAGGAATCCGCAATGCTGATCAGATCGCGATATTTGGTCGTGGCGCTTAAGACAAGATAGACTTCCCGGTCCACCTTACCGTCCACAGAATGAATAAAATTGCCCATACTCTCTTTCTGTGTCGTATTCTGATGGGAATGCCCGGCCGTATCTACCAGAATATAGTCATAATCCTTGAAATCCTCCATTGCCTTTCCCACTTCCTCCACCGTATAAATGATACGGAAAGGCACCTCCAGAATATTGGCGTAGATACGCAGCTGTTCTGCCGCCGCGATCCGGTAGGTGTCCGCAGTCAGAAGCGCCACCTTTTTCTTCTGGTCCACTCTGAAGATCGATGCGAGCTTGGCGATCGTAGTCGTCTTGCCGACCCCTGTAGGCCCGATGAAGAAGACGATCTTGATGCCGTTCTCTGCCGGCGTGATACAGTCGGGCTTGCCGAACTTTAAGATCATCTTCTGATAGATATTGGCAAGCGCATAGTCGAAGGGCATATTGGGCTTATTGATCTGCCCGATCTCTTCAATGATCTCTTTCGCATACTTCTCATCCACCTCGTTGTCCAGCATGGTATCCTGGAGCAGCTTCATGAACTTGTCGATCTCCGTCTCTTCCTTCGGTTCCTCCTGCTTCTCTTCCTTCTTTTCCTCTTTTTCTTTCTCTTCATCCGGTTTCTGCAGCTGCTGTTCCAACAGCGACTGCAGGCTGTCGAGCTTCTCCTCTATCGCGCTGCTCTCTTTTCTCGTATTCTCCTCCGCCGGTTCCGGAGGTGCGGCTATCACCGGCGTCTCCTTCGGCTGACTGGACGCAATCACATTATTGATCGCCGATACCGCCGCCGTGTACTTCTCACTTTCTTCCTCCAGCGCTACCGTCACTTCCACCGTATGCGGCCGTAAGAAGGCAAACAAACCCTTGGGCTTGATATCCTTTACATTCATGACCACTACGCCTTCGCCCAATTCCTTCTTGGCATTGGCGATCGCCTCATTCTCTGTTTTTGCTGTAAATTTCTTGATAATCATTATGCTGTCACCATCCCAACAGACTGTAATTCAATATTGGATTCCACTTCATTGTAGGATACAACGACCAGATCCTTGAAATAATCTTCTGTTAATTTCTTAAAGTATACCCTCACGATCGGTGAGGTAATAACGACCGGCATCTTGCCCAGATCTTCCAGTTTCTTCGTCTCCACCCCTACGGAATCCATAATGGCCCTCGTCTTGCCCGGATCCAGGGTCAGATAAGCTCCCTGCTCTGTCTGCTTCACGCTGGCCATGATCTCCTGCTCCAGCTTCGGATCCAGCGTTACCACGCTGGTCGTCTCATTGGACGGGAAGAACTTATTCGAGATAGCCCGCTTAAGACTCTGTCTCGCATATTCCGTCAGGATATCCGTATCCCTGGTCGTCGCCGCATAATCGGCAAGCGTTTCAAATATGGTAAGCAGATCCCTGATCGAAATACCCTCCCGCAGCAGATTCTGCAATACCTTCTGTATCTCACCAAGACCAAGCAGCTTCGGTACCAGTTCCTCCACCAGGGAAGGATTGGACTCCCGCAGGTTGTTGACCAGATTCTGAACATCCTGTCTGGTCAGCAGCTCCGCTATGTACTGCCTGATGATCTCTGTCAGATGCGTTGCGATGATGGAAGGCGGATCGACCACCGTATAGCCCATGCTCTCTGCCCGCTCCCGCTGTCCTTCCGTGATCCAGATTGCCGGCAGATGGAAGGAAGGCTCGAAGGTCGGGATACCGGTAATCTCCTCCTCCACATATCCGGGATTCATGGCCATATAATGATCGAAGAGGATCTCTCCTTCACTGACCTGTACACCCTTGATCTTAATAATATACTGATTCGGATTCAGCTGTATGTTATCACGAAGCCTGATGATCGGCACTACCGTTCCAAGCTCCAGTGCGATCTGCCGTCTGATCATAACGACGCGGTCTAACAGGTCACCGCCCTGGTTCACGTCGGCTAACGGGATAATGCCGTATCCAAATTCCAGTTCGATCGGATCCACCTGCAGCAGTGATGTGACATTCTCCGGCTGCCTGATCTCTTCCGCAGCCGCCTCTTCCTCATCCGCTTCATGCTCGATCTCTGCCGTCTCGATCGTACCTGCCATGATCCGCCCGGATACGATGAACAACATGCCAAGTCCCACAAACACCACCGAATTAAGCGGGGTGATAATACCAAGGGTGGCCATGACCGCTCCCACCAGATACAGAACCTTCGGCACACCAAACAGCTGTCCCACCAGTACCGTACCGAAATCGGCATCCTTGGAGCCCTTGGTGACCAGAATACCTGTGGACAGAGAGATCAGCAGGGAGGGAATCTGGCTGACCAGTCCGTCACCGATCGTCAGGATCGTAAAGGTTGACAACGCTTCGCTGATCTCCATTCCCTGACTCAGCACTCCCATGGTAATTCCGCCGATAATATTGATCATGGTAATGAGAAGACCGGCAGTCGCATCTCCTTTGACATACTTCACGGCACCATCCATGGAACCGAAGAAGCTGGATTCCTCCTGGATCTTCTCACGACGCCTTTTCGCTTCCTCGTCTGTGATCGCACCGGTATTCAGATCGGCATCGATCGCCATCTGCTTACCCGGCATGGCATCCAGCGTAAATCTCGCCGTAACCTCAGCCACACGCTCGGAACCTTTATTGATGATCATGAACTGTACGATAATCAGAATGATAAATACGATCGTACCTACTACAAGATTGTTGCCGCCCACATAACTGCCGAAGGTGCGCACAACATTACCGGGATCACCGGTCGTCAGGATCAGCTTGGTCGAAGAAACATTCAACGCAATCCTGAATATCGTCGTAAAAAGCAGAATCGTCGGGAAGTACGACATGCTTAACACTTCATTGGCAAACATACATCCGAACAAAACCGTAAATGCCACTGCAATATTACACCCAAGCAGGACGTCAAGAAGTCCTGCCGGAACAGGCACGATCAACATGACAAACGCAGAAAGCACATATAAAGTTACGCCCAGATCAGCCTTTTTCAGCTTTCCCATGACTGCTCTTTTCTCCTTTCACTCAAACCTTTCCCTGCAGATGATATACAAAGGCAAGCACTTCTGCCACTGCCTGGTATAATTCCGGAGGCACTACGCTGCCCACATCCACATTTGCATAAAGCATACGGGCCAGCGGTTTGTTCTCTACAATTTCAATATGATTCTCCCTGGCAGACTCCTTGATCTTCTGTGCAAGATAATCCGCGCCCTTTGCGATCACATACGGTGCATCGTAGATCTGGGGATCATACTTGATCGCTACCGCATAATGAGTCGGATTCGTAATGACAACATCCGCCTGCGGAAGCTGCTGCATCATACGCCGCCTGGACGCTTCCTGCATTCTCTGCCGCTGTTTGCTCTTGATCTGCGGATCGCCTTCCTGGTTCTTGAACTCGTCTTTTACTTCCTGCTTCGTCATCTTCATGTCCTTCTTGAACTTCACTTTCTGATAAATGAAGTCAAGCAGGGCGATCAGCATATAAAACAGCGAGATCCGAAACCCCAGATTTATCACCAGCCTGCCCACCTGCGCAAGCCCCTGATTCAGGGACATATCATAGAACAGATACAGCGGCGGCATGTTCTTTTTCAGATAAGAATACACGACATATCCGATCAGCCCTATCTTGAGGAGCGACTTCACCAATTCCACCAGGGAATTTACAGAGAAGAAACGTTTGAAGCCATTGACCGGATTTAATTTACTAAACTTGGGCTGCAGCGGCTTTGTCGTGACACGCCACTTCACCTGCAGCAGATTTGTCAGGAATGATACCAAAAACCCGCACAGCAAAAAGGGAGCCATGATAAGCACGACCCGAAGCATGGACCTCACAAAAAGCGTCGTGAAAGTCTTCTCCTGTATATGGCCGTCGTACATCTTGATGTACTCCGGGATCTGGGAATAGATATCGTACATATTACCTGTAAAAAAGGTTCCCATGAACTCCATCCAGATCATAAGCAGAAGGAAAAATGTCAGCAATTCAAAGGCATTGGTCACTTCCTTGCTCTTGGCAACCTGGCCCTCTTTTCTGGCATCCTGCAGTTTCTTGGACGTAGGCTGCTCTGTCTTCTCTCCGCCCGGTCCATCCTTGGCAAAGAACTGAAGATCATACTGTAATATCACGTCATCCCCTCCACAAAGGATACGATCATTGTCTTCATCCCATTAACGATATAATCTGATGCACTCGGAAGCATCCTGACAGTCAGAAACAATATGCCCAGTCCCACCAGGACCTTGAGCTGCATACCGACTGCAAACATGTTAAGCTGAGGCGATACCTTGGCAAGAATACCAAGAACACAATTTAACAGGATCATGGTACAGAAGATCGGCAGAATAATCCGAAAACCCATTGCCAGATAATTCCCCATGAACGTGATAACAGACTCTGTCAGAGCTTCCGTTTTAAACACTGCCCCGTTAACGGGTATCAAAGTAAAACTGTCAACCAGGGCACGCAGTAAATACTGATACATGCCCGTGATCATAAAAAACAATGTGAAAATATATTGATAAAACACCCCTGTAAAAGTAGCCTGCTGTCTGGTAGTCGGATCCATCAGCGATACCATGGAGATACCGATCTCCATATCCGCCACGCTTCCGGCCAGAGACGTCACCGTGGTACAGATCTGTGCGCCCCAGCCGATCAGGAAACCCGTCAGGGCTTCTTTCATCACGATCACCGCATAGCCCAAAAGTGTCTCATACACAACTTCATTACGATCTACTGTCATATAGACCAGATAACTCAAAAAAATACTAAAACCAACCCTGATAACTCTGGGTGTATTGCTCATCGAAAAAAACGGAGCCGCATAGACAAAGCAGGTGATCCGCACCAGAACAAGCAAAAAATATTCTAAATCCGCATACGTAAAAGTAATATCTATCATGCCGCAACCTGCTTTACCTGATGTAAATGCTGAAATCGGACCATAAATTGCTCATAAACTCCACCATATTATTCATGATCCAATGCCCCATGACGATCAATCCCAGAAAAATGGCAAGTATCTTCGGGACGAATGTCAGCGTCTGCTCCTGAATGGAGGTTACTGTCTGAAAAATACTGACAAGAAGACCTACGCACAGAGACACGAGCAGCAGCGGAGCCGCACACTTAATGATCGTATATATTGCCGTTGAGGCGATCGCTGTAACGTCATCTATTCCCATAAGCAGCCTTCCTTTCTCTTATCCTGCTCCTGCTAATAAAAACTTTTCACCAGATTGGTTATGATCAGGTGCCAGCCATCAGCCATCACAAACAGCAGAATCTTAAACGGCATGGAGATCGTTGTCGGCGGCAGCATCATCATACCCATACTCATCAAGGTCGACGCCACTACCATGTCGATCACGATAAACGGTATGTAGATCAGAAAGCCTATGATAAATGCAGTCCGCAGTTCACTGACGATAAAACTCGGTACCAGTACGCTCATCGGAATATCGTCCAGTTCACCGCTCCATTCCAAACGGCTGATCTCCATAAAAAGACTGACGTCCTTCTTCTGCGTCTGACGATACATAAAGGCTCTTAAAGGTTCTGCGGCCTTGGTAAGCGCTTCCTCATTCGTCAATTCCCCGGCCTCATAAGGCACTACCGCCTCATTATAAACGGTGGTCAGTGTGGGCTGCATAATAAAGAACGTCAAAAAGAGCGCAATACCTATCAAAACTGTGTTAGGCGGCGCCGTCTGCGTATTCAATGCCTGCCTCGTAAAATGCAGAACGATGATGATCCTGGTAAACGAGGTCAGCATTATGATCAATGACGGCGCTATCGCGATCAATGTTAAAATGATCAGAACACGCAGGGCTCCGTTCACACTGCCATTCCCATTGCCATACGTAACCGTCACCGTATTTGCTATATTCAATTCTGCCAATTCATCGGCATCCTGTGAAGAACCCGGCTCCCGTATATTCGTCCGCTCATCCTCCGTACCGGTAAGATTGGAATCCCGATACGGCGTATCAAGCGAAGAAGCCCTGACCGTAGTTCCATACCCAAGATACAGTATGCCTGCCAGAAACAGCAGGCATACAAACTTTACCAAACGATATCCGGAAAAATGTCTATTCATTCGTCTCGCCCATCTTCTTTTTCCAGAATGGTCTTTCTTTGTACTTTATCCAAAATATCCTTAAAACCCATTGTCTTAGGCACGCTCCCATCCGAAAGAATCAAATCCTGTTCTGAAACCTCTGTTAACATTGTAACAGTATCTTTACAGATTGCTACTGCCAAATATTTCTGCCCGACGCGGATGATCTGCACATATTTATTGTTAGACAGACCGATCGTCTCTATGATTTCCAGATTCGCATTGGAAAGTCTGCTCTTCTGATAACCGGCCATCCATTTCGTAACGAAATAAGTGACTGCCAGTACCAGCAGAAAAAGGATCAGTACGGTCATAAACTGTATATAAGAATCCGCTCCCTCGGAAATCGTGAGCATCATTACCCCACTACCTTTTTAACTGCCTCTATAACACGATCCGCCTGGAACGGCTTAACGATAAAGTCCTTTGCGCCGGACTGGATCGACTCGATTACCATAGCCTGCTGGCCCATGGCCGAACACATAATGACCATTGCTCCGGGATCTGCCTCCTTGATCTTCTTTAATGCCTGGATACCATCCATCTCAGGCATCGTAATGTCCATCAACACAAGATCGGGTTTCAGTGTGTTATACTGTTCCACAGCCTTTGCACCATTCTCAGCCTCGCCGGCTACATTATATCCGTTCTTTGTCAGGATATCCTTAATCATCATGCGCATAAACGCTGCATCATCACATATTAAAATATTCTTTGCCATCTCTTTTCTCCTATCATACTATTATTTGATAATTTCTGTTACACGAACCCCGAAACTCTCTTCGATTACAACAACTTCACCCTTCGCTACAAGCTTACCGTTCACCAGTATATCTATCGGCTCGCCGGCAATCTTGTCAAGCTCTATGATCGTTCCCGGCGTGAAGTCCAGAATCTCCGCTATGGACTTGGATGTCCTGCCCAGTTCTACCGTAACCTCGAGCGGAACATCCTTGATCAGCCCGATATTCTCCTGTCCTGGTACCGCACCGCTATCCTTGGAAAAACTCTGGAACTGCGCAGGCTGAATATTCATATTAGGCATCATCTGCATCTGCGGCATCATTTGTGGCATTCCCATTCCCATCTGCATCTGTGGCATTCCCATCTGCATCTGGTTCATTCCCATTTGATTCATATCCATTCCCATTTGCGGCATTCCCATTCCCATCTGCATCTGTGGCATTCCCATTCCCATCTGGTTCATATTCATCCCCATCTGGCTCATATCCATCTGGGGCGCCTGGGCCGCCTGCGGCGCTGCTGCCTGCGGAGCGGGTTCAGATGCTGTATTATCTCCTAATTGATTCTTCAAGAAAGTGCTACACAATTCTTTCGCAAAGTCTATCGGATATAATTGCATGATCGTGGAATCAACCAGATCATCAATCTGCATACGAAATGCGATCTTCACAAAAACATCTGCCAGAAACGGCGCTATGTCTCCACCGGACTTAAACACTGACAAATCTACAAAACTTGCCTCCGGCGGGCTGATATCGATCATCTTATCAAGCATCGTCGAAAGAGACGTAGCCGAAGAACCCATCATCTGGTTCATGGCCTCCGAGATCGCGCTCAGATGCAGTTCGCCGAGTTCCCCATCCGTGTTACTCCCGTCTCCGCCCATCATCAGATCCGTGATGACCTTGACGTCATGCTCCTTTAAGACAAGAATATTGGATCCGTCCAACCCGACCGTGTACTTGATCTGAATAAACACACATGGCTTCTCATAGTCTTTCAGCACATTCTCCCACCTGGCCAGTGTTACAACCGGAGTGGTAATATTAACCCTGCGGTTGACCAGAGAAGACAGGGTCGTCGCTGAAGAACCCATGCTGATATTGGCCACTTCACCTATGGCATCCTTCTCCATTGCCGTCAGGAGGGAATCATACTGATCCATATCCGGCGCCGGAGCAGGAGTCTCTGATTCGACCGGCGCGCCTTCACCGGCGGCCGGTGCATCCATACCGCTCAAGAGTGCATTTATTTCATCCTGTGATAACATTCCGTCCATGCTTCTATTCCTCCTCTCTTATTACCGACGTTACACGCACAGCATATTTATCTTTGCTTGAACCCGGTAAAGCGGTAAATTTCTCTATATTTCCGACATACACTTTCAGATCCTGTTCTACATCGGTATTTAATCGTATGATATCTCCTACCTGTATATTGATAAAATCCGTAATGGCTATCTCTGTCTTGCCCAAAAGCGCTTTCACAGGAACATCCACTCTCTTGATCAGAGACTCGATATACTCTTCAAGCTCATCTTCCTTCTGCTCCTGCATATTCGAATACCAATACTTGGTATTCAGCCTCTCCATAACCGATTCCAGTGTAAAGAAGGGGAGGCATATATTCATGAATCCCTCCACATCTCCAATCTTCATATTCAATGTCACGATCGCGATCATATCATTGGGAGAGATGATCTGTGCAAACTGCGAATTGGTCTCTATCCTCTCCAGAACCGGATTAATATCCACTACATTCTTCCATGGCTCGCGCATAAGCTGTATACACGTCACCAGCATCTTCTCAACGATCGTCAACTCGATCTCCGTAAATTCTCTGGTCTTATCGAGGGGTTCTCCCTCTCCGCCCAGCATCCTGTCAATCATGGCATATCCAAGCCTGGTTGCCATTTCCACCATGATATTTCCACCCAAAGGCTGGAAATTCACGACTCCCAGAATGACGGGATTGAAAAGTGCATTGGTAAACTCTGAAAATACGATCGCCTCGGAACTCACCACGGAAATCTGTACATTTTTTCTAAGGTATACCGGAAGGCTGGTAGATAATAACCGTCCGTAATGCTCATATATGATCTCCAGTGTCCGCAGATGTTCTTTTGAGAACTTAGTAGGGCGCTTAAAATCATAGTTCTTAACCTGCTTGTCACTGGCATCGCTCATTTCTTCTGCATCGATCTCACCGCTGTTCAGTGCGGCTAGCAGACTATCAATCTCATTTTGAGACAGTACCTCTCCCACGAAAGTTCACCTCCTGTGGCACGATTTATTAAAGTTACTGAATGATAATGTCACTAAACGCCACGTTAAAGATAAACTCGGAGTTAAACATTGTCTGGATTCTTTCCAGAATATCAGCCTTCATCCCATCCTGATTGTTTCTCGCATCCTCTGCCGTATAGCTTGAAATCACATCCGTTATCTCACTCTTGATCAGACTCTGCTTGGCTTCCATCTCCTCGCCATAGGTCTTATAATCCTCATGCTTCGTATTCATGGATAACGTGATCGCTCCCACGAAGAAATGTGGATCGCCTTCCTCTCCCTCTCCCCGCTTCAGCTCAATCGTCATCTTCTCAATATCATAAGTTGCGATATCTGACATCGGTACCGCTGCTGCGCCGGCATCACCCTTAGACGTCAATTCCAGATTCAATGACCTCGTAATATTATCCACCAGTGCCGAGGTCTTTCTGGCGGTACCCGTTACACTGAACATCATGATCGCCGTCAGGACGATATTCACGATCAATAATGCCAGTATAATAATGGAAATCAGATTCTTTTTCATAACCGTATTGTTCTCCTTTTACATTATATTATATAAGCAACTGTCTTGATTTTTCATTTTCTAATAAGAGCTGAGCGAATTGTAGATCTTGATCTCAACGCGCCGGTTTCTGGTCCGTCCCTCCGGTGTGGAGTTATCTGCAATCGGAACATATTCTCCTCTGCCTGCATGTTTGATATTCGCCGGATCTAAGTTTGTCACCGAAAGCAGATAATCAAACACAGACAACGCACGCCCCGAACTCAACTCGTCATTATTGGCATACTTCGCTCCGGACATGGGCACATTGTCCGTATGTCCCTCGATCTCTATCGTACCGCCGGCATACCGCTCCAACACAAGACCCACCTGATCCAAAACCGGCTTGGCTTCCTCTTTCAGAAGAGTACTGCCCGAGTCGAAAAGCAGCGCACCCTTGAGTGTCAGCTGTACATACTGGCTCGTAAACTCGATATCGATCTCACTGCCCAGTTCCTTCTCATCTACCGCTTCCTGAATCTGCTCGGCAAGCTGCTCGGATTCTTCCAGCTGTGCCTCTTCCATCTTCTCTTTCACCGCGGCCACATCATCGTCAACGATCTGGCCCTCATCCATCTTACCGGTACTGTTGATATATTCGTCCAGCTCATTAAGCTGGCTGACACCGTTGCTGATCAGGATACCGTCTCCGATCGCCGTAGCGCCGCCGCTGAATACGGAGAAAGTTTCATTGAAAGATGCCACCACCTGTTCAAATTTCGCCGCATCGATCGAGGACATGGAAAACAGCAAAACGAAGAAACACAACAGCAGATTCATCAGGTCCGAGAATGTGGCCATCCACGCCGGGGAACCTTTCGGTGCTTCTTCCTGCTTCTTCTTAGCCATTTACGCCTCACCTCCATCATCGCCCAATGAACCTCTGTCCTTCGGCGCAAGGAAGGATTTCAGCTTCTCTTCGATCACACGCGGGTTTTCACCTGCCTGAATGGAAAGAAGTCCTTCAATCTCTATCTCCTTCACCATCATCTCTTCGGCGTTCTTGCTCTTCAGCTTACTGGATACCGGTGCACAGATCCAGTTGGCAAGTACGGAACCGTAGAAGGTTGTGATCAAGGCTGTCGACATATTAGGTCCGATCGATGCAAAATCCGACAAGTCACGCAGCATGTTGATCAGACCGATCAACGTACCGATCATACCCCATGCAGGGCCCATGGCACCCAGGCCGTCCCAGAAATCGATCTTGCTCTTATGTCTGTCTTCCACACTGGCAAGCTCGGTCTCCATGATCGCACGCACAAGTTCTGGATCCGTACCGTCTACTACAAGCATGATACCCTTCTTCAAAAACTCATCTTCAATCTCACCCGCCGCTTCTTCCAACGAAAGAAGTCCTTCCTTACGGGCGACATTGGAGAGGTCTATAATCTTCTGAATAATCTCGGGAACATTCATTGCTGACATTTTGAAAATCAGACCGATACTCTTTAAGTTCGCTAGAAAATCCGGCATGGTACAGCTCGCCATCATACATCCCAGGGCACCGCCGTATGTAATAAGAGCCGAGGGTGCATGCAGGAAGCCGATAACCACTGATATATCCTGGCCGACCAACATACCGAAAACCATCAATACAAAACATAGAACCAATCCTATAACTGAAGCTATATCCATCTGTATTCACCTGTCTTTACACTAATCTGCAAAAATATCCTTTCTATACGATTTTACTAAATTTTTTATCTCTTGTCTACTTTCTTTTACAATTAATTTCCGCCCTGTGGTAAAGGACAAAACCGTATCCGGCGTTTCCTCAGCCAATTCCAGCAGATCCGGATTGATCAGAACTTTTACCCCGTTGATCTTCGTAACTTCTATCATTTCCCTTCTCTCACACCCCTCCCGTTTTTGTTGTGCGATTCAACTTATCAATTTTACCACATATCCCGAAAAACTGCAAAGCAAATATGCACAGGAGGGATTTTCCATTTACAGAAAATCCCTCCTGAGGGTACTTCATTCAATTTATCATCGACAATTATCTCTTCAGATTAACAAGCTCTTCGAGAAGCGTATCGGAAGTTGTGATAATACGGCTGTTCGCCTGGAATCCACGCTGGGTTGTGATCATGGTCGTGAATTCGGATGACAGATCCACATTACTCATCTCCAGAACGCCCGATGTCATAGAGCCCTGGTTGGCCGTGATATCTACGCCTACACCGTTAAACTCACCGGAGTTCTGGGTCGCGGAATACAGGTTGTTACCTGCCTTCGCCAGACCGGAAGGATTGGCAAATTCCGCCACCGCGATCTGTCCCAACAGCTTCGTCAGGCCGTTGTCGTACGCTGCGGTGATCTTGCCGTCCTGACCTACTTCGATACCGATCAGCTCACCCTGTTTCCTGCCGGCGCCGATCGTGCTCTCATCCTTGGAGCCGTTCAGCATATCCAGCGTACATTTACCGCCGTTACCGTAGTTATTAACGGACGAGAAGTCGATATCGACACTGCTGAACTGTGACAGGTCGATCGTCTGTCCGTCCAGGGAAGAAGCCGAACTGTTGAAAGCCAGCATAGCCGAATCATTGCCCTGGCTGCCAATAAACTCGAACTTACCAAATTCCTGATCAAAGGAGATGATAAAGCCTCTGTTGCTCTCCGTCATATTGATCTGCGCCGTGCCGTCCGGGCCGACAAAATCGATGGTATAGGTCTTACCGTCACCGTCCTTGATCTGATAGATCTGCTCTAAAATCGCCTTCTCATTGGCCTCGGTATTCTCCAATGTCACACTGAAATTGCCGTTGCCGTCATAATCGGCATCCGAAGTGGTCTTGAAGGTGGCGTCAAAACTGATCTCGATATTCTCAGGCGGGTTTCCTTTCGCTGCAGTGACATTGGTCACGGTTTCTAAGCCCTTCATGTCCTTCAGGGCTGCTCCCCAGTCGGTTACCTGCTGTGGTTTACCGTCAGCGCCTTTCATATAATATTCACCGTTATCATAGATCAGGTTATAGGGCTCCGCCTCAAGCTGCGCCTTCGTCAGTGTCACTTTACCCTGCACGGTAACATCCGTCCCTGCGGTAACCGCTCCGGCGCCTGCAGGTGTTGTCACCTTAACGTCGGTTCCCGCCGCGACGATCATCGCATTATTCTTATAACCGTCCAGGATCTCCGACATTGCCATATTGATCAGGAAGCTGTCAGTCGTCGCATCATACTTGGCATTCTCTGCCATGTTGTACTTACTGGTCGTGACCTTATTCTCCGTGGAACCGAAGGTTGCGATCTGATCGATATTGCTCAGACCGTACTTCTTAACAAGAGATACGCCGTCCGCATCCTGGATATCATCCAACTGCACGCGGTACTGATTCTCACTGCCGATACCATGGAAACTGAACTTACAGGTGTACGCATATCCCTTGGAATCGAAGATCGTCATGGTACGGATACAGCCGGCCGTACTGTTGATCTTCGGATCATTCGCATCCAGAATACCGGACACATAACCCTTCGTCGTCGCTTCCGGCTCAGAGTTCAGATTGTCGGGATGCATCACACGCAGTGCGGATACGATATCCTGTCTGATATCGCCCGTCTCCGGGTCAACCTGCCATCCCATAACCGTATAACCGGTATTGGCCATAACCAGGTTACCTGCGCCGTCCACCGTAAAGGAACCGTCTCTCGTGAAGAAATTCTGGGATCCGTCGCTTACAACGAAGAAGGAAGAACCTTCGATCATGATATCCCAGGGATTATTCGTAGACTGTGCGGACCCCTGCTGTGTGATAGCAGTGGAGATCGCGCCCGTCTTGGAACCCAGACCGATCTGCCTGGGGTTGATACCGCCGCGGCCGGTATTGCCGTTGGCGCCGGATGCTGCCTGCGTTGTCTGGTACAGCAGATCGCTGAATACCATATTCTGTGACTTATATGCTGTTGTGTTAACGTTAGCGATATTATTACCGATAACGTCCATTCTCGTCTGATGTGTTCTAAGACCTGCCACACCAGAGAACAATGATCTCATCATAGTAAAATGACCTCCTTAATATCTGTTGCGAAACCGTCTGTCCATTCTGTCAGTCATGGACACAAGCCTCCATAAAGGTCCGGCTGTTACATGATAACGGCTCCGTCAATATTGGTAAATACATTCTCGTTGGTTTCTGTCTGATCCATCGCCGTAATGACCGTCTGATTCGGCACATTCACGATAAATGCCAGTGAATCAACAATAACCAGTGACTCGTTGATCCCTTTCGCTCCCGCTTTGGCTGCCCCCATGTTCAAGCGCTCCACCTGCTCCCTTGTCAACTCAATGTTTCTGTCGATCAGGCGGTTCGCCGCATGCTTGGAGAATCTGACTTCACTCTCCGACCGTATCCCCTCAGTCTTTCCTGACAGGATATCCTGAAAGCTCAGTCCGTTCTGTTTGAGAGCTTCTGCCTGCCTGCCCGCATTTAAATACTGATCCTGCAGCCGCTCCATGGAAAGGAATTGATTTCCCTGAATCTTCATCTTCTCTCCTCCTTGAGATGACCACCGCCACTCCGGCTGTGCTTTACCGGCAGCTCCGTCTGCCTCCTACACGATACCCTGTACGGAATCTTACTTGTCATCTCCGTCTTCATCGGGATCGGTTGGCTCCGGATCCTTATCGCCTTCCTGCTTCGCAACGATGTCTTTCATCTCTTTGATATACTTCTCTGCGTTCTCCAGATCCTCGTCTGTCAGCATGGACTTCTGGTACTCGTTCATACCGTTCAGGATCTCTTCAAGCTTCTCCACGTTCTCCTGATCCGCCAGTGAAAGTAATTCCAGCTTCGGCAGCTTCTTATAAATATTCATAAAGTCTACCGCCACTTTATAAGCATCCAGATACTTCTTATCCGCCACGGTGTCAAGATCATCCAGAGAATAAGGTTCTCCGCCGATAGACAGATATGCCTTGCCGCCTTCATAGATTACATAGTCCACATTTCCCTGCACTGTCTTCTGATTACCGGAACTGTCAGTCACCTTCATCAGTACCGTCTGTCCTACCAGGGCCGATGCTCTCGAAAGCTCCAGTGTCGCGCTCATGTTCTGCATCTGCTCCAGTTCGGAAAACGTCGCGAACTGCGAAATATACTCCGTATTTGAAGTAGGCTCCAGAGGATCCTGGTACTTCATCTGCGCCACCAGAAGCTGCAGGAATGCGTCCTTATCCAGATTGGAATTGCCCGCTTTCTTCTTTGCCTTCTCTTTTGCCAGGGACTGTACCGAACTGTTCTCTACAAATTTACCGTCTTTTACTTCCTGTACTACACCCATGTTTTCGCTCCTTTCCTATACCGTATAATCTACCGTGCTGCCGCTTGCCTGCATCATCTCCACTGCGATCCGCTCGGAGTCTTCCATCTCTTCCAGATCATCTTCGCCTTCGATCTGATCCAGATTGATCCTTCTGCGGCCCTTGCCGGCTTTCGCCTGCTCCTGTCCCGCATTCTCATTCTCCTGCGAAAACTGCTGTCCGTATGCATGATTGGCAACCGTGACTTCCACTGCATCCACCTTGATCCCCTGCTCTTCGAACTGGTTCTTCAGCTGGATCAGCTGAGTCTCTATCACCGCACGGACCGCCTCATTCTGCGTTGTGAAATGTGCCGTAAGTCCGCCTTCTTTTGCCATGAGCTGTACATTGACCGTCCCTAAACTGGCCGGGTGAAGCTGCAGCTCCATTGTCTGCGTATCAGCCTTCAGGTTGATCTTCATGTACTCCACGATCTGATTCATGATCTGCTCTGTCTGCAATGAGCGGTACTCCATCGCGGCTGCTTCCGGCGCTTCATTCGCCTGTACCGGTACTTCCGGCGCCTGCAACATGGCATTGCCTGCCGAATTGCCCTCCTTGCCGCTGTCCGCCGATGTCTCCTGCTGCATCTTCTGTGTTGTCTGAGCTTCCGCTTTGGATGTGCCCGTCACGGACTCCTGAACACTTCTGTCTCCACTGGCATCATCGACAGTCACCTTCATCTGCACCGTCTCACCGTCTTTATGAACCGAAACGGTATAGTCCTTCATACCTTCCAGATTCACTTCCGGCTCTGTCACACCATCTGCCGCTTCGGATCCTTCCTGTCCCGGGATCAGCCGGTTCATAAGCTCTTTCAGCTCTTCCTCGCTCAGTCCCAGTTCCTGCTGCAGCATCTCAAGACTCTCTCCTGCCGTTTCCAGAAGCTCCTGTAAGTTTCCGTAAAGCGTCGCGTCCGTCAAAAGCACCAGTTCATCCTGACTGCCTGAAATCGTCAGCAAAAGTTGTCTTAAGTTAGCGGGATCGAATAACTGCACTGCCGTCAGTCCAAGAAACGCCATGGCTGCTTCCACCTCTTCCGGCGTCACATCCATCTCATCCGCAATATCCTGAACAAGTTCCTCGCCGGACTTCTGCAGCTTCTCTGCGGCAGCCTCCCCGGCATTCGCTTCCTGGCTTGCCCCGGTATCCCCGGTAATGCTTCCGCCTTCTTCCCTGTGGACTGCGCTCTCACTCTTACCGGAACTGTCTGTTCCCTGTTGTCCTGTCTTAACCGATGTCGGCATGTTCTTTGACGTATCGACAGGAACTGCCGTCTGGGTCGTCTGAGCGTTACTGACCGGCGTTTTTGTCTGCGCCGACTCCGCACCGCCATTCACTTTCGACATAACCTGCTCGAAGCTTCCCTGTGCAGTCTCGCCTGTCTTACCGCTGACAAGATCCGGCTGGCTCTTCGCATAAGTGAGCAGCGCGTTCACATTGTTTACAGTCATACTCCTTCCTCCTTTCTTCAATTTTCAAGGTTCCTGCCTGTTAAGGCATCTATATAAATGCTCCGTCAGAAAACTTTCATCTTCCTCCGGCACAGTATATAGCACTGTCTGCTTTCTATATCGGCATCCTTACAGCTTTCCATAAGGAAATTCTTCAGGATTCCGGATCCATGATTTTCGTAAGTCTGGCTGCGATCTCCGGATCCATAACACCCATTATTTTACCGCGGTCCTGTGAACTCATCTGGCTCAGGATCCTTGCCACCAGATCCAGGTCATCCGTCATTGTCTCGAAAATGGATGCCGCTTCCTTCGGCTTCATGTCCACATAAGTCTGCGCATATTCCTTCGCTTCCTTATCTTCCTGCACCTGCTCCACGACCTGCTTATACAGATATTCCGCCGTAGTCGGATCCATTGACTCATAATATTTCTGATATTCTTCTGCCCCCGGTCCCTTCTCTGCATAAACAACCTCATTATAGAATTCGGTCCTGATTCTGTCGAAATCGATCTGGGCGTCTTCGAATGTCTGTAATCTCTCAATCTCGGCGCGCAGCTGATCCATCTCCTCGGAATCACTGTTGCTGGCAGACTGCGCCCGCTCAAGCTCAAGCTCGAGCTCCGTAATATAGTCAACCGCCTCCCGCAGGCTGGTGTAGCCGCCATAAGATTCCTCCTCCGTCTGGGATACCGCTTCCTCCGGCAGGATCTTATTGATCACCGGCACGTCCTTTAAGACCGGAGCCAGTACATTGGAACCGAATCCGCCCACGTCCAGCTTCACAAGCAGACACAGGATCGCAAGCCATATTGCAACAATAACAATCGTTACCAAAAAGACGGAAACACCACCCGGCTCATCGTCTCCGGAAATCTGTTCAGAAAGCTCTCTGGCACGCTGTTTTGCTTCTTTTTTCTGAGCTTTCTGCTCTTCTTTCAGCCTCTTGCGCTCTTCTTTTAATTTTTTCTTATCAACCTCGCCGTCCGCTCCGGTATTTGCGTTTACAAGTTCTTCTGCCATTACTGCTCCCCTTTTATTTTGCCGCGCTGCCCATAAGTATAACTGGTGAGTTCATCCACCGCCTTATGCTCCGCGGCATTTTCTTCCCGCACAAACTCAACGAATGCTTTCTCGCGCAGTTTCTCGTGCATCTTCCTGTTCTGCATGACTTCCTGTAATTTCATTCTGGCTTCTTCCACATGTTCCTCGGCGATCGCCACCTGAACACGCTGCGCCTCTATCATATCATCCATGATCAGCATGGCGTTCCTGTTATCTTTCAGATCCATAATATGCAGTATGTCATTGCGCATCCTGCGTCCTTCCTCCAGATAGAAAGCCTTTCTGTCAATCAGGACCTTAAGCTTCTCTTCCTCCTGATTCAGACGCATCTGCGCCCTGCCAAGTTCCATCTTAGCCTGATTCTCCAACTGGTACTGGATGTTCAAAAGACTCTGCATTCTGTATACAAATTTTGCCATACCGGTCACTCCCTGCTATGGAAACAGTCAATGCGGCGTTTACTCCGCAAACAGTTCCCGCAGTTTTCCGACTGCCTGCTCATAATCAAATTTCGCATCCACTTCCTGCATCAGATATTCATTAACCGCATCGATCTTGGCGATCGCATAGTCAATCTTGGGATTGCTGCCGCTCTTATAAGCGCCGATATTGATCAGATCCTCCGCCTCGTTATAGGTCGCAAGCACATTCTTCAACTTACCGGCTAACATCTTATGCTCCTTATCCACGATCTGTGCCATGCAGCGGGATATGCTCTGCAGGACATCGATCGCCGGGTAATGATTCTGATGGGCTAGCTTACGGTTCAGCATGATATGACCATCCAGAATGCTTCTGGCCGTGTCCGTAATCGGTTCATTCATATCGTCACCATCCACCAGAACCGTATAGAGTCCCGTGATGGAACCCGTCTGTGCACAGCCTGCCCGCTCAAGCAGCTTCGGCATCTCGGAATACACGCTGGGCGGATATCCTCTCGACACCGGCGGCTCGCCGCTGGCCAGTCCGATCTCTCTTTGGGCCATGGAAAATCGCGTAAGCGAATCCATCATGAGAAGAACATCCTTCCCCTGATCACGGAAATATTCCGCGATCGCCGTCGCCGTCTTGGCCGCCTTGTTTCTCTCAAGAGCCGACTTATCGGAAGTGGCCACCACTACTACGGAACGCTTCATTCCCTCTTCGCCCAGGTCACGCTCCACAAATTCACGCACTTCCCTGCCTCGCTCTCCGATCAGGGCGATCACGTTGATATCCGCCTTGGTATTGCGCGCAAACATTCCCATCAGCGTAGACTTACCCACGCCGGAACCGGCAAAGATACCGATACGCTGTCCCTTACCCACCGTCATCAGGCCGTCTATCGCCTTAACGCCAAGCGGCAGAACCTCCGCAATGATCTTGCGATCCATGGGATCGGGCGGCTGCGCTTCCACGCTGTAAGGCGTTCCTGCAAGATATTCACCGTCAATCCTGCCAAGACCGTCCAACACCTTACCGAGAAGGTCGTTGCTCACCGGTACGCTCAGCGGCTTTCCTACATTCTCTACAATACATCCAAGCCCTATGCCGTCTGTCTTGTCACAGGGCATCAGCAGTGTCTTGCGGTCTTTGAACCCTACCACTTCCGCCATGATCGGCTTATATTCCTCCTGTGCCGGATAGATCCTGCACAGATCGCCTAATTTCGCCTCCGGACCGGCAGACTCTATCGTCAGCCCGACCACATTCTCGACTCTGCCTTTCCTCTTGAAAAAGGTTTCATCCATTATTCTGCTGTATTTATGAAAATCAATCGCTGTATTCATCAACCGCTGTCATTCACTCTTTCCGACTTTTTCATAAGATAACAGGCGCAATTTGCTCGTCAGTTCCGTCAGCTGGGTGTCCACACCACAATCAAAAATACCGCCGTCCGTTTCGATCATACACTCGCCCTGTGACAATGCGATATCTTCTATGATCTCAACCGTGCCTCTTCCCGCTGCCGCCCCGTCTGCAAATGCCTGTTTCTGCATGTTGACAAAAGGATAATCCACCTTGGAAACATGAACAATAAAAGTCCTGCTGCTCTCCACCTGCCTTAATGTGGAATCTATTAAATGCACCAGGATATCTCTATTACCCGCCAATTCGACCCCGAAGATATGACTGTAGATCTCTGTAATCGTATCAATAAATTTCGGTTCCAGTTCTTCCAACAGCTGCTCATACTCTGCTTTCAGCCGCCGTCTCTCGACCATCAGCTGACGTTTCATCTCATCCGCTTCCAGGATTCCCTGCCGATAGCCTTCCTCATGTCCTTCTTTCTTTCCCTCTTCGACCGCCCAGCGCCGTTTGGCTTCGATCTCTCCCTGAGCCGCCGCCACGATCTCATCGGCCTGCTCTTTCGCCTCTTCCAGTATTCTCTGGGCTTCGGCCCTGAGCTCCTCCGGATCGGGACCCTCTTCCTCTACGGCTTTGATAATACTGCCCGGATCATCGCCCACGTCCCGCAGCAGAACATCTATCTCTTCTCCGCCGAGGCCGCTGACAAATCCGCCTTCCTCGTCACCGTCTTCCGACTGTGCTCTTTCCCTGGCTCTTTTGAGAGCCTCCAGTTCACCGATCCTTTTCTCAACCAGGGGATTCGAATCAATAACGTGCTTCTCCTCCCCGGATACAACAACCCAACTCGCCTTATATAAATTCCTAGACAACGATCTCGTCACCTCCACCTCTGGAGATAACGATCTCTGCGGAATCCTCCAGCTTTCTGATCACGTTGACAATCTTCTGCTGTGCTTCCTCCACATCCTTCATACGTACAGGACCCATGAATTCCATATCTTCCTTGATCATGGCTGCAAGACGCTTGGACAGATTGTTGAAGATCGCATTCTGTACTTCTTCGTTGGAACCTTTCAGTGCGGTTGCCAGATCTCCGTTATCCACATCACGCAGCACACGTTGGATCGCCCTGTCGTCCAGAAGCAGGATATCTTCGAATACAAACATCTTCTTTCTGATCTCGTCCGCCAGTTCCGGCTCCTCGATCTCCAATGTTTCCATAATATGTTTCTCCGTACCACGGTCTACCGTATTCAGGATCTCCACGACGGCGTCCACGCCACCGATAATGGTGTAATCCTGATTGACCAGGGATGACAATTTGGATTCCAGTACTTTCTCCACTTCCTTGATCACCTCCGGACTTGTTCTGTCCATGATCGCTATACGCTTCGCCACGTCAGCCTGCCTGTCAGGCGGAAGCGCCGATAAGATCAGCGCCGACTGCGCCGCAGACAGATATGACAGGATCAAAGCGATCGTCTGCGGATGTTCGTCCTGTATAAAGTTAAGCAGCTGCGAGGCATCTGTCTTCCTGATAAACTCGAACGGCTTCACCTGCAAGGATGCCGTCAGCTTGCCGATCACATCCATAGCCTTGTCTGCTCCGAAAGACTTCTCCAGAACTTCCTTCGCATAATTGATGCCGCCTTCTGCAATATATTGTTGAGCCAGACATACCTGATAAAATTCGGAGATCACATCATCCTTCACCTTCGGCGTAATATTTCTGGTATTGGCGATCTCTAACGTCAGTTCCTCGATCTCCTCCTCTTTCAGATGTTTAAAAACATTGGCGGATCTCTCGGGGCCCAAAGCGATCAGTAAAATAGCCGCCTTCTGCAATCCGCTGATGTTGTCAGTCTCCTTAGACATTTATCTTACCCCCAGTCTTCGTTTAACCAGTTGCGCAGCAGGTTCGCCGCCGCCTCCGGATTCTCGTCTACGAACTTATTGATCAGCTTTCTTTCCTCGGACTCATTCTCTACGGTGATATCCTCCAGCTGCATTTCAGGATTAGACTGGAGCAGTGTCTCCACTGAAATCTCTTCTTCCTCCTCCTCGTGTTTCTCTCCGCGCATGCTTCTGAGCACGACGAACGCAAGCAGCGCCAGGATCACGACGATCAGCACGATCTGTATAATATCCGTTACGGTAATGGCCGAACCTTCCGCATCAAAGAAGATATTCTCCCTGTAAGCGACAAGTGAAATACTCTCGGATGAGATGCCTGTAGCATTGGCCACAGCTGTGACAAGATCCTCATCCACTTCCAGTCTTGTGCGCTCCGCATTCGCCAGCTTATATTCCTCCCAGGTGACTCCCTCCAACTCTCCGCGTGTCCGCGCATCCTCCTCGCGAATCACATTGTACTGGATCATGGATGCCATAAGCGAAGAACGGCCGTAATCGATCGCCCCCGCCGGCGTGCTTTTGCTCGTGATCTCCTCATCCGGCAGATAATCCCTGCTTTCCTCGGACTGGGAAGAATTGCCGCCGCCATTATCCGGCAGTACATAGGTACTGTCATCATCATTGGAATCGGTACCGGGAATACCGGCTATCGTACTCTCGTTCTCGGAGTTAAAGATATCCTCATGGGAAAGCATACCTTCCGTCCGCCCGTCGGGAGCGGAATATCTATGTATGGTCGAATCCGTCGTCGAGAAATCCACTGCAAGATTGGTCGCCACTTCCACGTTATCGAACTCGTTCGTGCCAAGCAGGACCCTGCGCACTTCATTCTTGAGCAGCTTCTCGGCCTCCGCCTTCACGGACAGCTGAGCATTGGCCGCACCGGACACGCTGTATTCCTGATCACCGGTAAAAAGCATATTTCCATTGGTATCCAGGATCACGATATGTTCCGTCGTCTCATTACCGATACCGGTCGCCACGGCACGCGCCAGCGCTGCCGCATTCTCGGTCGTAAAATCATCCTTAAGCTCCAGCTGGATCCAGGCATAGGATTCTTCTTCCGTGGCAAGTAAGGTGCCGTCATTCTCCGGAATGCTCAGCTTTACTCTGGCAGTCTTGATGGCTGAGAAGGTCTCGATCATGTCATGCGCCAGATACTTCTCCAGATATACCACATTCTTCTTCTGTTTATCCGATTCCGTCGTGGAAAAGCTGCCTTCCGTAACTTTATCAATGCCGTAACCGTCCGCCTGAATGTTGTTGGATGCCAGAAGCATACGGGCATCGGACTGTTGGTCCTTCAGGATCCGGAAGGTCAGCGCGTCATCCGAAACCGTATATTTCATGTTTTCTTCGTCTAACAGCTCCTTGACCTCCGACGCTTCCGACGCCGTCTCACATTCACGAAGCAGTACATACTGCGGTTTGGTCAGCATCGTCACAACAGCAACGATCGCCACCACCACCACCGCCATACCACAGATCAGCAGCGTCCTCTGCTTTGCCGTAAAGCGGTTCCACCATTCTAATATTCTATTGCCTAACTCTCTTAATCTAACTACTAATTTATCCACAGCTACTTATCTCCTTCAGCCCCACCCATATTCTCATCAAACTAGACCTGCATCTGAAGAAGCTCTTTGTATGCATCCAACAGTCTGTCTCTGATCGCGACTGTATACTGCAGTGCGGTAGACGCTTTCTGTAAAGCAATACTGAGATCATGCGTATTCTCGGTCTCACCGAGCATCCATTTGACCTCTTCATTCTCCGCATCCGACAGATAGTTGTTCGTCGTATTCAAATTCTCGATCGCCGTATGTAGCAGCTTGTCAAATCCTGTTTCCTTATAGGTATCCGGTTTGTTGGTCGCCGCAGTCCTGGCAGCCTCCTTGATCGCCTCCGAAGACACATTATGAAGCGCTGTAATATCCAAAGCCATCTCTCTTCCTCCAAATTATGTGCTGGCACCTCTATCTTACTGGCCGTTTAACAGATTCAGTCCCGTGGTTGCAATGCTCTTGCTGGCATTAAATGCGGTAGCATTCGCCTGGTAAGCGCGGCTCGCATCGATCAGGTTCGTCATCTCCGTGATCGTACTGACATTGGGATACATCACATATCCGTTCTCATCCGCATCCGGATGGGAAGGATCGTATACCATATTGCCCTCCGTCCATGTATCCTCATAAACGCCGGTCACCTTAACGCCTGTACCGTTGTAACGGCCCCTCGCCTTGCTCAGCACCTGGTGGAAAGGCGCCTGGGAGTTCTTCTCCTCAAAGACAACTACCTTCCTGCGGTATGGTGTACCGTCCTGTGTACGCGTCGTATTCGCATTCGCTACGTTCTGGGAAATAATATCCATGCGGTAACGCTCTGCAGTCATACCCGTCGCATTAATGTCAAAAGCCGTAAACATTCCCATAGTTCTTCTCCTTATTCCTTATTGCACAGCAAAAATGCAGGCAAACCGACTCCCGGCACACAGTGCCAGGGATCCTCTTACTTCATGACCATCTGCAGATTCTTAAACTCCTGCCTGATCGCCGCCATCAATCCCTGATACACCACCTGGTTCTTGGCCAGATATACGCCTTCCGTATCCGGATCTACGTTATTGCCGTCTATACGATAAGAGTACCCTGAATAGTCGCTGTAGGTAACAGGCTTGAGGCGGCCAAGGCACCGGTTAAGCCCGGACATCTTGGCGTCCATGGATGTGTATCTGGACTGCCCAAGCGCTTTCGCAAGCTGCGTCTCGAAATTCACGTCGCTCCTCTTAAATCCAGGCGTATCCGCATTGGAGATATTGTTGGAAATAACGTTATTGCGAAGCCATGACGCATCTGCAGCCTTATCCAACACATTAATATAATCAAACGCATTCGTATTTGCTAAGGTACTCATACTCATAACCCTCCTATAATAATAGAATCCATAATCCATTATAAAGATATTGAGAAAAAAAACAAGGTTTTTCGAGTCATTTTTCGCAAATAATTAGCAGTAATATCTGGAAGCAAAACCGGTCAAAACCGAAAAAAAGGATTCACACAGCCATAACCGCCCGATCGTAAATCCTTTTACCTTTCGAAATCTCCTGTATTCTTTCTTTTCTTCTTACTGCCGTCAGAACCGTCCCTGTTCTTTCAGCTTCTCCACTTCCTCGAAGACCACATCGTTCAATACCTTGATGTAGGTTCCCTTCATGCCGGAAGACCGGGATTCGATCACGCCCGCACTCTCGAACTTGCGAAGCGCGTTGACGATCACGGACCGCGTTATGCCCACCTTGTCCGCGATCTTGCTGGCCACGAGGATTCCCTCCATGCCGCCCAGCTCATCAAATATATGCGTGATCGCTTCCATCTCGGAGAAGGACAGTGTGCCGATCGCCGACTTTACGACCGCGAGCTTACGGTTCTCCTCCGCATTCTCCTCGCTCACCGCACGCAGCATCTCCAGACCCACCACTGTCGTGCCGTATTCACACAGTATGATATCGTCTATGTCATACTGTTCATTGCATTTATAGAGAAACAGCGTTCCAAGCCGCTCCCCCGAGATCTCTATGGGCGTGATCACGGCTCTGTATTTCTTCGTATCAATGCTCTCAAACCCTAAAGTCTCCAGGTTCACATTCTCTTTCGTAGACAGGACGGAAAGCAGCCTCTCATTCAGCATCGGATCGATAAAACCGCCTACGTGATCCACGATCAGTTCCATGATGGACTCCACCATATCCAGATCCCCGATCCCGAGCACCTTCCCCTTCCTGCTGATCACCAGCACATTGGATTCGAGAATGTCTTTAAGCACGTCACAGATATCATTGAACACGACTTTGCCCGAATTATTGTTGTGCAGAAGCTTCCCGATCTTTCTTGTCTTATCCAACAGTTGAACACTGCCCATGAATCTCTCCTTAACCCCGCCGCAAAAACCGGCAGCCTGAATATCCTAAATAGTTACACAATTCTATCTAAAATGATTCTAGCACAACATCGGAGTATAATCAATGTCTATCGAGCACATTTCGCGCCGTTTTCTTAACAATTTATACAAATTATATTGAATTTTCTGACATTCACAAAAATTACACTATATCTCCTGTTTCTGGGCATCCTTGACGAATCCGCAGTTCTCATCGGCGCACACCAGCTTATTCCCCTTCTGCAGCATAATGGATCCGCAACGGTCACATCTGTCCTCCACCGGTTTCTGCCATACCATGAAATCACACTCGGGATTATCGATACAGCCGTAATATTTCCGGCCTTTCTTCGTCTTCTTCAACACGATATCCTTGCCGCACTTCGGACATGCCACGCCGATCTTCTCGAAATAGGGCTTCGTACTGCGGCATTCCGGAAATCCCGGACATGCCAGGAACCTGCCGTGCGGCCCGTACTTGATGACCATCTGTCTGCCGCAGTTATCACAGAACTCGTCTGAAAGCTCATCCGCGATCTCCACCTGATCCAGCTCTTTCTCCGCCTTATCCACAGCTTCTTCCAGATCCGGATAGAAATTGGACACCACGGTCTTCCATTTCACACTGCCCTCTTCCACACCGTCTAAAAGCGCCTCCATCGTGGCCGTGAAATTCACATCGACGATAGACGGGAACGCCTCCTTCATCATATTGTTCACCACTTCGCCAAGCTCTGTTACATAGAGATTCCTGTTCTCCTTCACGATATACCTTCTGGCAAGTATGGTCGTGATCGTGGGAGCATAGGTACTTGGCCGTCCGATCCCCAGCTCCTCCATGGCACGGACAAGGGAAGCCTCCGTATAGTGCGGCGCAGGCTGGGTAAAATGCTGCTTCTCCTCCAGGCTTTTCAGCGTAAGTGCAGTATCCCTGCTGATCCCCTTCATCAGGGTATTGTTCTCTTCCTTCTCTTCCTCCTCGGTATAGACGCTCATAAATCCGTCAAACTTCACCTTGGACGCCGCCACGCTGAACCGGTGTCCGGCAGCGTCGATCTTCACCGACGTGGTCTCATAGACGGCCGGAGCCATACAGCTGGCCACAAACCGTTTCCAGATCAGCTGATACAGTCTGAACTGGTCTCTGGACAGAGACTCCTTGATCTCTGACGGAATCCGGCTGATATCGGTAGGCCGGATCGCCTCATGGGCATCCTGAATCTTCTTGCCGCTCTTCTGTTCCTGTTTCGCTCCGGCCGCATAAGCCTCTCCGTATTTCTCCCTGACAAAAGCCTCTGCCGTCTTCGCCGCTTCCTCCGACACTCTTGTGGAATCCGTACGCAGATAAGTAATGATGCCTGCCGTACCGCTTCCCTTGATCTCGACGCCCTCATACAGCTGTTGGGCCAGACGCATGGTCTTCTGGGTGGAAAAATTAAGCACCTTGCTGGCCTCCTGCTGTAATGTCGAGGTTGTAAAAGGCAGGGGCGCTTTCTTGATCCGCTCCCCGCTCTTCACGGAAGACACCTGATAATCAGCCTGATCAAGCTGCTTCTTGATCTGATCAAGCTCTTCCCTGGACGAGATCGTCCTCTTCTCCTCCACCGTCCCGTAATATTTGGCCAGCAGAGGTTTCTTCTCCCCTGCCACCGCAAAGGAAGCATCTAACGTCCAGTACTCTTCCGGGATAAAGGCGTTGATCTCTTCCTCCCGGTCACAGATGATGCGCAGCGCCACCGACTGGACACGTCCGGCGCTCAATCCTCTCTTTACCTTGGCCCACAGCACCGGTGAGATCTTATATCCCACCATGCGGTCCAGACAGCGCCTGGCCTGCTGTGCATCCACCAGATCCATATCGATCTCTCTGGCGTTCTTCAGGGACTCTTTCACAGCCGTCTTCGTGATTTCATTAAATGTGATCCGATATACCTTCTTATTTTCCAGTTTCAAAGCTGCCAGAAGATGCCACGAAATCGCCTCACCCTCACGGTCAGGGTCCGTTGCCAGATAGATCTTCTCGGCCTTCTTAACCTCCTTGCGGAGATTCGCCAGGATATCTCCCTTTCCCCGGATCGTGATATATTTCGGTTCAAAATCATGCTCTACATCGATGCCCAGCACGCTGCGCGGCAGATCCCGCACATGCCCGTTGCTGGCAGCCACCTCATAATTCGCTCCCAAAAACTTCTTGATCGTCTTCACCTTAGCCGGTGATTCCACAATTACCAGATACTTTGCCATAGAATATTCCCCTGTTTCTTCCTTAATTTAATAGACATACCTGTAAATTCATCCTGCGGATATTCCTTCCGGATACCGCAAAAGACTCCTTTATTATATGCCGTTTCTTAAATAGGATCCGTCAACGTGAAACACTATACACTATATTTTTTACGCTGACAAGAGGAAAAAAATTAAAAAAAATTAAAAAACAGTTTGCGGTCAGTTCCTTTTTTTCAAATAATAACTACCGCCGATCTGCCCGGCATATCCGTCCGCGCATAGCTGCACCAGCGTATGACACAGCTGTGGAATGCCTATGGCCCTCCCATAAGCGTTCCGATATGCCTCCTGCAGCGTCTCCATGGATCTTGGCTGAAAGTCCAGCAGCCCCAGCAGTTCCATCCCTTTCCCTTGTATCTGCGTTGTTTCCATGCATGTATCTTCTATCGGCAAAGACAGCTGACCGGCAAAAAAGGTCTGTCCCGGAGTGCCGGTCAGCTGTGCCTGCAGATCTTCCAGGAGTTCTTCCGGTGTCGTCACAAGTCCTGCGCCCTGCCTGATCAGCTTATTACATCCTGCACTCAGGGCATCGGTCGCCCTGCCGGGAACCGCATACACCTCCCTGCCCTGTTCCAGGGCCATATCCACCGTGATCAGCGTTCCGCTGCGCTCCTTCGCCTCAAGGACTAAGACTGCGTCGCATAATCCGCTGATGATCCGGTTCCTGGGCGGAAAGAGCATGGCCCGGGGCGCCGTTCCCGGCGGGTATTCCGAACATACGCCGCCCTGCGTAAGCAGCCGCTCATACAGACCTCTGTTTTCCTGCGGATAACAAAGATCCACCCCGCATCCCAGAACCCCCATGGAATACCCGCCTGCTCTAAGCGCCGCGTTCTGTCCGATCCCGTCTATTCCTCTTGCCATCCCGCTTATGACAAGTATCCCGGCCCTGGCCAGTATCGTTCCGAACGTTTCCGCCATGACCCTGCCATATTCCGTACAGTTCCTGGCACCGATCACGGCCACGGACCTTCTTCCGTCTTCCGGCAGGCTGCCTGCATAGTATAGGACATAAGGCGCATCATGAATCGCCGCCAGACGTTTCGGATAGCCTGCTTCCCCAAGGGTGACCATGGAAATGCCCCTGGCCGTCATCTCCTCGTATCTTCCGATAACGTCATAATCCTTTACCGCATTGTGCAGCCTCTCGGCCTTCTTCCTGTATCTTTCATGAAGTTTGTCCGCAAGCACGCCGCGTGCAGCCATCTCATACACACTGCGTGCCGTACCTGCCTGTTCCAGATCTCTTAAGAACGCCCTGTTTCCCATTCCCGCTGCCTGGTACAGCCAGTGTATGTAAGCCTTCTCCCTTTCCTGTTTTGTCATATCCAAATTACGCCTTCCTATCGTTTTCTCTTCGCACTGCCCTTCCCTGTCAACCCGCTTCCCGGATATTCATCTGGCGATAACAGATCGCCTCCGCCAGATGCTCTTCCCGTATCACATCCTCTCCGGCCAGATCCGCTATCGTGCGCGCCACCTTCAGGATCCTGTGATATCCCCTGGCCGACAGATGCATGACCCGGAACATGCGCTCCATGTACGTTCTCTCTCCCCTTCCCAGTCCACAGAACCGTTCCACATCCGCCGCTCCCATATCCGCATTGAATCTCAGGGGCAAATCCATAAAGCGCTGCGCCTGCCTCTGTCTCGCCCGCAGAACCCTTTCTCTGATCCTGGCGCTGCTTTCTCCCACATGCTCCTTCTCAAGATCCTGAAACCGCAGCGGCGCAGCCTCCACACAGATATCGATCCGGTCTAAGATGGGGCCGGATATCCTGCCAAGGTAACGCTTGACCTCATAAGGGGTACAATGACACCTGGCCATATCCGGATAGTAACCGCAGGGACAGGGATTCATGGCTCCCACCAGCATAAAGTCTGCCGGAAACACATAGACGCCGCTGCTCCTGGCAATCTGCACCACCTTATCTTCCAGGGGCTGGCGCAGGATGTCCAGCGTCTCACGTTTGAACTCCGGCAGCTCATCCAGGAAGAGAATGCCGCGGTGGGACAGACTGACAATCCCCGGAACCGGCACCCTGCCGCCTCCCGCAAGCGCCTGGCCGGTGATCGTATGGTGCGGATTGAGAAACGGCCTTTCCGTAATCAGGATCTCCCTGGCAGTGTGCAGCAGACCGGACACGCTGTAAATCGTCGATACCTCCAGGCTCTCCTGCAGGGAAAGCGGCGGCAAGATCGACGGGATCCGTTTTGCGAGCATGGTCTTACCGGAACCCGGCGGTCCGATCATTAACAGATGGTGAAACCCTGCCGCTGCCACCTCGATCGCCCTCTTCACCGTCTCCTGTCCGCTGATATCCGCAAAGTCAGGCGCCTGCTCCGGTCTTCGCTCCCACAAGGACCGTACATCCGTCTGCGCAGGTTCGATCAGCCCTTCGTCTCCCTCCGCAAGCGCCTGCAGATAGGCTATGGTCTCCGCGATGCTGACAACACCGATCACCTCGATCCCGTCCACCACCGCCCCCTCCGGTGCATTGTCTCTTGGCAGAATGCATCTGTGCATACCGCTCTCCTTTGCCCGGGTCACGATTGGCAAAATGCCGCGGACCGGCTTTACCTCCCCGTTTAACCCCAGTTCACCCAAAAAGATCGTACCGGCAATGCTCTCCTTCGGGATCCTGCCAAGGCAAGTGAGGATCCCCACCGCCACCGGCAGGTCAAACACGGTTCCTTCCTTGCGCAGATCCGCCGGCGACAGATTTACGTTGATGCACATGGGCGGCAGTGTGATCCCGGAATTTTTCAGGGCAACCCGCACCCGTTCCCTCGCTTCCCGTACCTCAGAACTCAGAAGTCCTACCATCTGAAAGCATGGCAGTCCTTTCGACAGATCAACTTCGACCTGCACCAAATGGCTGCCGATGCCGCAGACAGTCCCCGATATTATCGCACTGAACAATGCTCTGCCTCCTTTTCTTCCGATCGTCATGGTAAATCACCCGAAAACAGGTAAATGACTTTATGTAAGACGCAGGATACCCTGCCTGAATAAATGATTTACTGCTTTTATACCACACAAAAGGTTGACGGGCAAGCCCCGTTTTGCCTGCCCGGTGTAAAAAGTTCTCCCGCCCTCCTGCGCCGCTATCCGGATCAAACTCTGTATATAGTATAATATTAAAAAAGGCACAAAAAAATACACAATATCTTGTATTGTGCACATTTTCGGACCCCTGAATCCCGGAACATACTCCAAAAGAACCTCCTGAAAGCGCCGCACTTAACGAGGTTCTTTCGAATTTCATGTCCGCCGGCTTTCTCTTTGCCCCGGCCGGCTGTCAGCCTCCCCTTTTCGTCTTCTTATGACCGCTCTCGCATCTCTTTTTATTGCTCTTTTGTCTCTCCTTCTATGGTGTCTCGTATGCCTCCCGCAGTTTTTCAAGCGCCCTTTTCTCGATCCGCGAGACGTAGCTTCTGGAAATCCCGAGCTTGCGGCCGATCTCCCGCTGTGTCACTTCATATTCACTCGTCAGCCCATACCGCAGTATGATGATCTCCCGCTCTCTCTCGTTCAGCGTATCATGGATCAGTCCTGACAACCTGCTCAGCCTGCTCTCCGCCTCCAGTCTGTCGACTACGTCAACCTGCTCCTGCTCTATGACATCCAACAGATTGATCTCGTTTCCTTCCCGGTCCGTCCCGATCGGTTCATACAAGGAAACTTCTCTGGAAATCTTCTTGCGGGCGCGCAGGAACATCAAAAGCTCATTGTCAATACATCGCGATGCGTAAGTACTCAGCTTTCCCTTGCCGGAATCGAAAGAATCGATTGCCTTGATCAGACCGATCGTGCCGATCGATATCATATCTTCCGTCTCTTCGTCCACATTCTGATACTTCTTGGCTATATGGGCAACCAGGCGAAGGTTATGTTCGATCAGCGTCTCCTTGGCCCATGCCCGCTCCGCTTCGCTGCCTGTCTCCATTAGATTTAAGTATACGGCCTCTTCCTTCGCAGTTAACGGTTGCTTAAATGTCTTCAAAAGAAGCCCCCAAAGTTCATTTACTCTATTCTATGAACCGTTGGTATCTTAAGTGCCTTTCCACCTGAAAATAGCCCATGCCTATCGCGCCGCTTTCGGTATTACGCTCACGGATCCAATAAAAATTCGGCCATCACATAATTGCTCACATCGATGCCCCTTGCCGTCAGCCGGATACGGTCGGATGCGCGCACAAGCAGTTCCTGTCTGTACAACCGGCTCAGTACATCCCCGTACACATCCTCGATCTGCCATCCGAACTGCGCTGCAAATTCCGTTCTGCTGACCCCGCACATCAGACGCAGTCCCAGAAACATGAATTCTTCCATCTGTTCCTTCTTCGTCAGAATCTGCTGCTCCTGGAAACTGCCTGTCTCTTCCTTATACTCCTGCCGTTCTTCGTGGCAGACCGTCCGGACGTCTCCATGCCTCATGCCTGCGATATATGCCTCATATGCCCCGAAGTCCGCCGGATTGCTCCACCGCACATTCCCTGCCATGGAAGCCGCCCCCAGCCCGAATCCCACATAATCCCCGCGCTGCCAGTACACCTTATTATGTCTGCACTCATACCCGTCCAGCGCGTAATTGGAGATCTCGTATCTGTGATAGCCCCGGGAAGAAAGATATGCTTCCGTTAGCAGATACATCTGTCTGTCTTCTTCCTCCGTGGGGAACCGGTAATCCTCCTGCCTCTCATAAAGGTGCGTGCCCTCCTCGAGGATCAGGCTGTAGGCGGAGATATGCTCCGGCTCAAGCGCCGCCGCCCGCTCAAGCGTATTCCGGTAAGACGCCACGCTCTGTCCCGGCAGCGCCGCCATCAGATCGATGTTGATATTCCGAAATCCCGCCGCACGCGCCAGTCCATAGGTCTCCAGAAACATCCGGTAGTCATGGATCCGGCCGATCCGCGCAAGCTCCTCGTCGTCTGCAGACTGCAGACCGATACTGATACGATTAATACCAGCTGTTATGTATCCCTGCATCCTGTCCGGCGTCACGGTACCCGGGTTAGCCTCGATCGTGATCTCCGCATCCGCCGCCATGTGATAGCTGCCATACAATGTCTCCATGATCCCGGCTATCGCCTCTGTCTTAAGAAGCGACGGCGTTCCGCCGCCCCAGAAGACGGAAATGACCCGATGATCCCTGTACCGGACAGCCTGCTCTTCGATCTCACGTTTCAATAGGTTTACATAACTTTCAATCTTTCCCGCATCCCGTTCTTCCGACACAGGAAAAGACAGGAAATCACAGTAGAGGCATTTCCTGACACAAAACGGAATGTGAATATAAATGCTCAGCTCTCTCATCTGCTGCTCCTGTCTGATCGTTTGCCTTAAAAGTATACGCCTTGTCCTACTGCGGTCCCTACTTGTCATCCAGCTTCAATACGCTCATGAAGGCGCTCTGCGGAATCTCCACATTACCTACCTGCCGCATACGCTTCTTACCTTCCTTCTGCTTCTCGAGAAGCTTCTTCTTACGGGTGATATCACCGCCATAACACTTGGCAAGCACATCCTTACGCATGGCCTTCACGGTCTCCCTGGCGATGATCTTGCCGCCTACCGCCGCCTGGATCGGGATCTCAAACAGGTGTCTGGGAATCTCATCCTTTAACTTCTCACACATCCGCCGGCCCCTCTCATAGGCGCTGTCCGCGTGGACGATAAAAGACAGTGCATCCACCTCGTCATGATTGATGAGAATATCAAGCTTCACCAGTTTCGACTCCTCATAGCCCTTCAGCTCATAGTCAAAAGAAGCATACCCCCTGGAACGTGACTTCAGCGCGTCGAAGAAATCATAGATGATCTCGTTTAAGGGCAGTTCATACTTAAGCAGCGCTCTCGAAGCCTCGATATATTCGGTGCTGATGTAGCGGCCCCGTCTCTCCTGACAAAGCTGCATGATCGAACCGATAAACTCGGTCGTCACCATGATCTCTGCGCTGACTACCGGTTCTTCCATAAATTCGATCTGCGCCGGATCCGGCAGATTCGAGGGATTGGTCAGTTCAATCATTTCCCCGTCCGTCTTGTGCACTCTGTAAATAACACCCGGTGCGGTCGTCACCAGGTCCAGATTATATTCCCGCTCCAGCCGCTCCTGTATGATCTCCAGATGCAGAAGCCCCAGGAAGCCGCAGCGAAACCCGAATCCAAGCGCAATGGATGTCTCCGGCTCATAGTGCAGGGAAGCGTCATTGAGCTGCAGCTTCTCAAGCGCGTCCCGAAGATCCGGATATTTGGCTCCGTCCGCCGGATACATGCCGCAGAATACCATGGAGTTGACCTTCTTATATCCGGGAAGCGGTTCCGCGCAGGGACGGCTCACATCCGTTATCGTATCACCCACCGCGGTGTCCTTGACATTCTTGATCGAGGCTGTCAGGTACCCCACCATGCCTGCCGAGAGTTCTTCACAGGGGATAAACTGTCCGGCTCCGAAATAGCCCACTTCCACTACCTCCGCCGTGGCATTCGTAGCCATCATCCGGATGGAAGTACCTTTTGACACCCGCCCTTCCATGATACGGCAGAAGACGATCACGCCCTTATAGGAGTCATACACGGAGTCAAAGATAAGCGCCTGGAGCGGGTTGTCCGGACTGCCGCCCGGTGCCGGTATCTTCTCCACCACCGCCTCTAACACTTCCTCGATCCCGATTCCGTTCTTCGCCGAGATCAGCGGCGCATCCTGCGCCTCGATGCCGATCACATCCTCGATCTCGTTCCTGACCCGCTCCGGATCCGCACTGGGCAGATCGATCTTATTGATGACCGGGAACACGTCCAGGTCGTGGTCTAATGCCAGATAGACATTGGCCAGCGTCTGCGCCTCAATGCCCTGGGCCGCATCCACCACCAGAATGGCGCCGTCACAGGCCGCCAGTGAACGACTCACCTCGTAATTGAAATCTACATGACCGGGGGTATCGATCAAGTTGAAGATATATTCGTTTCCGTCCTTGGCATTGTAGATAATGCGCACCGTCTGCGCCTTGATCGTAATGCCGCGCTCCCGTTCCAGTTCCATATTGTCCAGGACCTGGGCCTGCATCTCTCTGCTGGTCAGAAGTCCCGTCTGCTCTATGATCCTGTCTGCCAGCGTGGATTTACCATGGTCGATATGGGCTACTATACAAAAATTTCTGATCTTGCTCTGGTCTATGGCTGCCATATTGTCCTCCTTACAAACTGTAACACAGGAAACAGTATATCAAATCGTTGAAATGCTGTCTACTCCAAGCAGCCAGTTTTATGAAAGACAGGACGTCAGCGCTTCGGTTCCTCCCCGCTAAGGACCAGATCGAGCACATGCGCCAGCGGCTCGCAGGCGTTCTTCATCTCCTCCACGGTATTATTCTGTGCCCCCAGCTCGATCAGCAGCGTCTTCGGGCAAAGATGCATGTTATAGCGGTACGCTTTCAGATAGATCCTCCTGGCAAGTCCCGGATAATACTCATTACAGGCCGCCTGCATCTGAAAGGAAAAGGCCAGATTATCGGCAAGATACGGATTCTCCAGATACTCGATCTCCCCCTTGGCCGTACGACTTAAGCCGTTAAAGAACATGATCTGTGCCGTGGGCCTTCCCTGCAGCTCCATGACCAGTCTTCGATCCTCCGGCATGGCGTCCCTGTGCAGATCGATCACCACCTCTATGGTCGGATGCTGCGCCAGCAGCTGTTCGATGACAGGCAGGGCATTCCCGTAGGCATAATCTCTCGACTCCTGATCGAAACTCTCCGTATGATGCATCACCTGATATCCATAACGCTCCCTGAGGATCGATGCCAGGTATTCCCCCACCCCGACGATACTGGTAGATTCGTCACCCGGCACGGAATCCGTAAACGCCTCCTGGGCATGGGTATGATAGATCAGGATCTGCGGGCCATCCGTTCCCGTCGTCAGACGCATGTCCTTAGAAAGCAGGTCTTTGGCATTCAGAAGTTCTCCGCCTGCCTTCGTCGTACTGTCTATGGCATAGAAAGCCTTGACCAGATCCGTATATTCCTGCAGATCCTCCCATCGGTAGCTGTAGCTCTTCGTTCCTACCGGCATAAATCCCTCCGGCGTGTTTGCAGACATCTGCTCTTCGACTTCCGGCACATCCTGCATGGCCGACTGGTTCTCCAGATACATACCGTTCTCCGCAAGAAGCGCATCCGCAAGCCCCTGCTCCAAATGCATTGCATCCTCACCATATTCCAGATCGTCCTGTGCGATCGCCTTATTGTCCTCATCACTCCCTTCCAGCATCATCAGCCTTTCATAGTCGCTCTCCATCGCAAGCTCATCGTCCTTCGTCTCCATCTTGTACAAAAAAACAGGATACTCGTTAAACAGCCACCGTTCCCTGATCGTCCCGGCGATCTGTCCCTCCGCTCCCCGGTTCATTCTATGTATACCGGGGAGATATGGCTCCATTATGATGCCCTGCAGCCACCCCGGAAACGTTTTTTCCCTGTCTTTTGACCCGGACATACTCTCCAGAACCTCTGACAGAACAAGAAACGCAGATACAATAACAAGCGCTATTATAATAAGTCGCATTAAAAATTTTTTCTTATTCATACTAAAATATTATATGCGTTCCCAATAGGACTTCATGCCATAAGATTAAACGGTGTCCAGCGCCTTATTGATACCGTCACAGATAATATGACTGATCTGCTGGATCTGCTGATCCACGTCCTTGGTCGTAACATACATATTATTCAGTTCCTTAAGCGCCACCGGCCGCTCTCCCATGGCATCCCCGACGATCGTCGCCGCATCCACCACCGTCGGTACCCCAAGCGCCAGCACCGGCACATGAAGACTTTCCTGGGTGATGGCATTGCGGTGATTCCCCACCCCCGATCCCGGGTGAATGCCCGTATTGGTAATCTGGATCGTGCGGTTAAGCCGCTTCGTGGAACGCGCCGCCAGGGCATCGATCACGATCACCAAATCCGGTTTGGTCTCACCGATGACACCGCGGATGATCTCCGCCGATTCCATACCCGTCTTCGCCATAACCCCGGGTACCAGACTGCTGACCTGATGCATCTTCGAACGGTTGTAGGCCACCTTGCCGTACTCCTTCACGATATGCCGGTTGACTAACAGATTATCGACCACATTCGGTCCCAGGGAATCTGCCGTCACCTCCCGGTTGCCCAGGCCAACTACCAGGATCGACTGTTCTTTGTCCGGATCCGGCAGCACGCTCCGAAGCTGCCTCGCCAGTACTTCCGATATCTCCTGATGATAGTCTTCTTCCGGTTCCGTCATGGTCGGCGCTTCCAGCGTAATATAGATACCCATCGGTTTTCCCAGCATCTTCGCGCCGTTCTTCGTCTCGATCACCACTTTCGTGATATGCACGTCCCCGGCCTTATCATACTCCTCTTCCACCGTGACGCCATGCAGTCCCTCCGCCTTCTCTTCCACACTTTCTCTGGCTTCCAACGCCAAGTCAGTCCTGACTGTTGACCAGCTGTCCATATCCTTCTCCTCATTTCCCGCATTTTTATAGTAAACTCTCATGATGCACAACCTGCTGCCTGGCGGGCCGATATTAAAAATTCCGTTTACTATCTCTTACTACTATTAATATGCGTATCTTATTAAATTGCTTTTTTCCATAAGAAACTCTTTTCTATTTTTTGCAAAAATAAACAAAATATGTATTGACATCATCAATCTCATAAACTACAATAATATGCGTGTGTTTCCATTAAAACGTCCGTGTCCGGCTTTAATGAGACACGTCCTAATAAAGTAAAGAAAATTCAATCGGAGGTGTGATCATGGCTAATATCAAATCTGCCAAGAAGAGAATCTTAGTGAACAGAACCAAGGCTGAGAGAAACAAGTCTGTCAAGTCCAGCGTGAAGACACAGATCAAGAAGGTATACGCTGCCATCGAGACGGGCGACAAGGAAGCTGCCAAGTCTGCACTGACTGCTGCAACATCCGCTCTGGACAAGGCTGCCAAGAAGGGCGTTTATCACAAGAATACTTCTGCCAGAAAAATATCCCGTCTTGCTCTTGCTGTGAATAAGATGGCATAATCGGAGAATCGATTTCTGTATAAATGCATTATAGTAACGAAAACACTTCCTGCCGTCATGGGAAGTGTTTTTTTATACACACGCCCGCACAGGGAATATTGTTGCTGACGCAACGTGCGGGCGGCGCGGCAAAAAGATGGGCAGGCGCCTAGCGGCTGTGCCCGCCCCCGCCATGGCTGCCGCCGCCTCCGCCGCTTCGTCCGCCTCCGCCGCCGCTGCTGCTTGTCTGAATCTTACGGGTCACCACGGACTTGCGCAGGAATCTGTCCTGCCTTACCCGGAAACGAGGCTGCACGCCTCCTGTATAAGTGAGCGCCGTGGTAGTCTTCTCCCCCTTCTTCGACCTCCTGTTACAGATCACAAATAAGGCGGCCGCCAGAAATCCGACAATCCATGGCACATATCCCGGCACATAGAACGTAAAGATCCGTATCCCCAACATATCATGATAGAAATCATTGATATAGGTCTTATAAGCCCTGTAGGGATTCTTCTCCACATACCGGTACACATTGTCCAGAATATGATCCACCGCTGCGTCCGTATACTTCTCCTTCACCCGACCCGTAGTGCACAGCCACGTATAGATCCGCCCGTCATCCTCTCTGTACCAGTTGTCCACCAGCACAATGCCGTCCCCGTTTGGCCTGTCATAGCCGAAGTTATGCTCTTCATAGAACCGTTCCGCATAGACACGCACGAACTCATCATAGCCGACACCCGGCTCGATCTGTCTGGCATACTCCTTCAACGACTCCTGCAGCGTGATCAACACGATATCGCATCGCGTCTGCTTCTCCCGCTTCGCGATCAGCCTGCGCAGCTTCTCCTCCTCTTCGTCCGTCAGCACATCCCCGTAGTCAAAGACCCGCTCTGTCGTCGTGCAGGACTGATTGTCCCTGTCATGACCGGACGCTTTGGCCAGCGCCAGATGCCCTGCATTTAAGAACCCATACACCAAAAGCAATGCGCCAAGTACAATATACATCCATTTAAAATACCGGAAATATTCTCTCATGTCTTCTCTTTTCCCGCCTTTTCTCACAAGATCTCAAGCACCCGTATCGCCAGATAACACATGGCCGTTACCGCCGCAAATACGGACACGCTGTAGCTTAAGACTTTCTCCATCGACACCGGCGTCGTGCCGATCACTTTACCGGTCTGTCCGTTGACATGATACTGATAAGTCTTCCCCTTATACCGGTATACATACTGCCACACCGGCATCAGCGCATAGCGGACACCCCTCCCCCGCAGATCAAGATTCTTGTAAATGGGCCTGATCGTATTGTAACCCTGCATGGATCCCTGCAGCAGCTCTTCCGACGCGCCGCGGGATTTCTCCTTCGCCCTGTCTTCTAATTCTGCCGCCGCCTGATTGTACACTTCCCCGTAGAAACCGGACATATACTTAGGATCAAAGCCCTGCAGCTGCCCGTAGTCGTAAGGTTCCATCAGATCCATGATCCCGTCTTCCATGGCATAGGAAGCGTCCACCGGCACCTTATCGAAATCCAGATCCATCTTACGCACCACTTCAAAGTAGGATCTCTCCGTATATTCCGTATTGCCCGCAACCCAGGTTCTGATCCGCACGCCCTCGCCCGTAAAATCATAGCAGGCCTGATAATCATATAGCCAGAATGGCACATAGATCCCTTCCATTTTCTCCAGACTCTTCTCCGACAGGAAATCCGAAGGCGTAAAGAGCCGTCTGGAAAACTCCCTGTTTAACGCCTGCACAGCCGCATTCTTATTAATATGGAAGGGAAGCAGCATATGCGGTTCGTATTCTCCTTCCACCCGCTCCTGAAACACGATGTAACACCCGCAGTGGCCGCACCGGCTCGCCGACGTATACTCCTGTATTTCCAGGGGCGCGCCACAGTTGACACACTGCGTCAGAGACTCTCCCTGAATTTTCTCCTCGCTGTCTTCGCCCTCACAATGCGGACAGTACATCCTGCCCCTGCCCGGCTCATAGACCACATTACCGCCGCAGTTCTTACATTTAAATATCATCTTCGGTTCTCACTCCCGTTTCCCCACATGCTGCTTTCCATAACAGCTTTTTGTCATATTCTATTGTATTTTAACAGAAATCAAAAAAGAATGCCATCCCCCATTGGAAGATCGCATAACCGACACGCTTTTTACTCTGCGCAGACCCTGCACCGGATCAGGACTGCCCCCAACAGTCCTGCTAACAAGATCCGGCACAGATACCACGCAGCATAAAGCTGATAAAGCTATAGACTCAAATCAAAGAAATTTTCCACAACCTTGCCATATCTAATTGACAACATTCACCGGTTTTCCGTCCATGAACGCCTTCATGTTGGAGACCGCAATATCCATAAGCCTCTGCCGGCTTTCCTTCGGCGCCCAGGCGATATGGGGCGTAAGGATACTGTTATAGCAGCCGAGCAGCGGATTATCGGGCAGGATCGGCTCCGTGGATACCACGTCGCAGGCTGCCGCATATACCTTTTTCTCCCGCAGCGCTTTCGCCAGATCCGCCTCATTGATCAGCGGCCCGCGGCTGGTGTTGATCAGGATCACGCCGTCCTTCATCTTCGCAATGCTCTCCGCATTGATCATCCCTTCCGTCTCCGGGAACAGCGGGCAGTGCAGGGAGATCACATCCGACTGTGCAAGCAACTCGTCAAGCGATACATAACGGGCGATTTTACTTCCTTCCTCACTCTGAAAAGCATCATAAGCCAACACTTCCATACCAAACGCTGCAGCCAGTCTGCCCACAGCCTGGCCGATACGGCCAAAGCCGACGATTCCCATCGTCTTTCCGGACAGCTCCATCAGCGGATACTTCCAGAAGCACCAGTCACTGTTATTCGACCACTCTCCCCGCTTCACTGCGTCCGAATGCTCCGCCACATGATGGCAGACCTCAAGAAGCAGGGCAAATACCATCTGCGCTACCGCCGTGGTACCGTAGGTCGGTATATTGCAGACCGGAATGTCATGTTCTCTTGCCGCCTTCACGTCCACCACATTATAGCCGGTGGCAAGCACGCCCACATACCTGATCTTGTCGCACTTCTCAAACACTTCCCGGTCCAGAGGGGTCTTGTTGACGATGACCGCCTCCGCGTCTCCGATCCGCGCTATCACATCTTCCCTGGCCGTCCTGTCATAGACCGTCAGGTCTCCAAGCGCCTCGAAGCCGCTCCAGCTTAAATCTCCCGGGTTCTCCGTATATCCGTCTAAGATTACTATTTTCATTTCTGTTCCTCCTTGCATACATGATGCTGCAAATAACGCCCTTGTTTACCTCAGTCTTCCAACAGTGCCCAGGCCCTGTTGATCACCCGCTTCGTTCCGGCAAGGATCAGATCCCCGTCCTCTCCCGTCCAGGGCTTTACCTCGAAAGACAGCACATACGGGTCTGCGGCATCGAAGAAACCTTCCTCCTTCAGCACGCGGAAGAAGTCAAGCAGCTGCTCCGTGTCATTGGCGCTCTCCGGAAATCCGAATCTCGGATGCTGGTCGCCGTAAGCTTCGCATCCCTTCTTCACCACCGCATTGCCGATATGGAAATGAGTAATATAGGGGCGCAGCGTGCGCACCACGAAACGCGACGTCTCATAAGTAGTCGGGAAATGGGACAGGTCTACGATTAGCCCGAAATTACTGCATCTGCTTCTCATATCGGCCGCAAAAGCAGCCGCATAGGGCGCCGGTCCGATCAGGGAAGCCTTATCCATATCATAGTCGAACACCTCAAGTTCCACGCTCATTCCCTTCGTGGCAGCGTAATCACATACGTTCTGCGTCGTCTTTAAAAGCTGCTTATAAGCTTCCTCCTTCGTCGCTTCCTCCCACTTGCCGGCCAGGAAAGCGATCCCCTTCGCTCCGAGATATTCCGCCTCATCCACCGCCTCGAGCAGTGTCTGTTCGGCCTTTTTCCTGCCTTCTTCCTCAATATCGTTGGGATTGAGTCCCGGGCCAAGGAGTCTTGGCTGAGCGCCGTAACACACTCTCATATGAGCCTGCTCCAACATCTCCTTCGCTTTCTTTCGCGTCTCGTCATCCTTAAACTGCGTTACCTCAAGGGCATCGAAATAATCGTCGCAGCCGATCGTCTTAATAGACGATAGTACCTCATAATCCACCGGCGGATGGCTCATCCACTGGATTGTACCGATCTGAAAATATTTATGGATTGAATCTTTCATCGCTGTCTCTGTTCTCCCTTCTGTTATTTCTTTTCAGGCTGTTACGCCTCCGGCGCCCAGGATTTCACCGCAGCGATCGAACCGCCCATATCGCAGAGCTGTTCTTTCACACAGATCGCATCGATGATATAAGTCTTGCCGGATTCCTTCGCGCGCACAAGTGCCGCCTCCAGTTCCTGTGGTGTGAAGACACGCTCGCCTCTGCATCCGAATCCTTCCGCCACCTTCACGTAATCCATCGTGCCGTCCTGATTATAAGGCATCGACACCGCATACTCATATCCGTACGCACCCTTCTGATTCTGCCGGATCAGTCCCAGGTTCGCGTTGTTGACGATCACCACGATGATGGGCTTATCAAACACCGCGCAGACCGCGATCTCTTCCACCATAAAGGTAAACCCGAAATCTCCCAGCACCGTCACGCTGCAGCGCTCCGGATGAGCCACCTTCGCACCGAAAGCCGCCGGAATATCAAAGCCGAGCGTTCCCGCGCCGCCGGAAGGAAGATACCTGCGCGGCTTATCGATCTGCTGCAGCTGTCCGGACCAGATCTGCACGATACCGCAGCCGGTAGTGAACATCGTATCCGCGTCAAAAGCCTTGTTGATCTCATGGAACACACGATGGGGCATGATCGGTGTCGTATCATAATCGGTCTTGCGCGCCATCTGCTTACGCAGCGCCGGAAGCTCCTCCACACGAGGATTGCCGGACGGTGTCAGTCCCTTCTTCTCTGCCGCCTGCATCAAGGCACGGATTGCAAGCGCCGCATCGGAAACGATCCCCAGATCAGGTTCGAACACCTTGCCGATCTGCTTTTCTTCAATATCAATATGTATGAATTTGCGCTCTCCACGGTAAACCTTCAGATCACCGGTATGTCTGTCGGAGAAGCGGCATCCGATGGCCAGTACAACATCCGATTCCAACATGTACTTATTGCCGATCGGCTGGCCTACCTGAATCCCGGCATGACCGGCATTCAAAGGATGATCCGACGGAAGGCCGCCCTTGGCCATATAAGTCGTTATCACAGGAATCTGATAACGCTCTGCAAATGCCGTCAGCTCCTGCTCGGATTCCGACAAGATCACACCGCCGCCCATGATGATGACCGGGCTCTTGGCGGACGCCAGAAGATCGATGGCCTGATCGATCTTTGCCGAATCCGGCAACACCTGTTCTGCTTCCTTCCCCGTATACTGCTCAATGTCAAACTCCAACTCTGCCATCTGTACATCCAATGGGAAGTCGATCAACACCGGACCAGGTTTCCCCGCACGCATCAGATAGAACGCCTCCCGCATCATCTCCGGCACATCCTCCGCCTTCATCGGGCGAAACACCTTCTTCGTCACCGTCTCGGCGATACTTACCATGTCCACACACTGGAAGGGATCCATGGAAAGCTGCCAGGTATTGGCCTGCCCCACCATCGCCAACATCGGGATTGAATCAATATTGGCCGTATACAGTCCTGTCACGAAATTAGTTGCCCCGGGACCTGCGGTACAGATCGCCAACGCGATCTTATGGCTTGCCCGATAGTAAGCATCCGCCGCATGCGTACAAGCCTCCTCATGCCTCATGCCATAATGGCTGATGGGTGCGTTCTCCAGATATTTATACACCGGATTGATCCCGGCCCCCGGAATCCCGAACGCGTCGGTGATCCCTTCTTTGACCATAATCTGTACTACAGCTTCTGCTGCTGTGATCTTCATATATTTTCCTCTCCTATCTCTTTTCGTTTTTACCTCTATGTGAATATGTAACGGAAGTTTTACTGCGTAACAGCTTTATCTGGCGCTCAGTATAGCAGGCTCTGTCTCAAACCAGACATTGCCCTTCTCCAACGCCGCCCGCAATGTCGCATAGGGCAGTCCCCTCACATCGGTAATACCCTGCAGTGCACAAAGCGCTGCCGCCGTTCCTGCTGCCTGCCCCTGTCCCATACAGGACACCGTATTTCTGGTTGACATATGGGCATCATGATCGGACGTGATCATCATACCGATGGAGAACAGATTCTCCAGCTTCTTCGGCACGATCGCCCGATACGGAATCCCATAGGTGCCGCCGTTCTTCACCTGGAACTTAGGCGCTTCATCATGGAAACCATAAGTAAAGATATCATCCGCAAAATGCGTCGCATTGATGATCTCGTCATTGCTCAGATCATACTCACATTCGATGCAGCGCGCACGGCGGATCGTGATCGCCGGAGCGGTCCTGGCAATAAACGCATCCTCACTCCCCGGAATCACCTCCTTGAGCAGCTTTAATGCCTCCTGCTGTCTTCTGCGCAGCTCAAACTCCGCATCCGAAAGCGCCTCCGCATCGGTCGGACTCTTCGGCATCATATAGTTAAGCTTGATGAACATAAAGTAATTGTCATGCAGCGTGGTCGTAACCGTATGCATTCCAAGGGCGCGGGCACGTGCCCCGAAATCCCCGGGCAGTTTCTCCCAGCTTCCGTCCACACGGATCAGCTTGCCGTCCCGGCCGTCTCTCGGTCCGTAAGCGTACTCCTTGAGGGCTCCGCTTTCCTTCAGGAACTCATAATACCGGTCAATATCGATCCCGCCGATTCCCATGCTGTTGGCTACCGCATAGTCGTTCGGCTCCGTATAAGACGCGCCGGCGCGTGCCGACAGATCGCCGTATCCTGTAGCGTCGATGAACATTCGGCCCATCAGTGCGCTGCATCCTTCATGGGATTCCGTGATGATCCCTTTCATACGGTTCCCTTCCGTCACGGCATCCACCACCATCGTGTTTAAGTATACCTGTACGCCGGCCTCCCGCAGCATCTGCAGCGCCACATATTTATAAAGCTCCACATCCACGCAGAGAGCGTCGGAATCGTATCCGTAATTCATCATCGTCTCATTGTGGCCGGAAGCGCCGCCGACTTTGGTCAGACGATCGATAAATTCTTCCGGAATACCTCTGACGATCTTCTTCTTCTCGACTCCCGGAAACGGTTTCCAGAGATTATAGAAGCTGTGCAGGCCGCAGCCGCCTTCCGCCGCGATACCGCCTACATATCCCTTATATTCCACTACCGCCGTCCTGGCGCCTGTTCTTGCCGCCGCCAGAGCCGCAATCACGCCGCCCGTTCCGGCGCCACAGACGATCACATCAAATTCTTTCGTATTAACCCGTACTTCCGGGCGAATTACATAATCCATAACGATACCTGTACCTTTCTGTTAACCTAAAAATACACCCTGCTTCTTCAATTCCCCGCGCAGCAGATCCGTATCCAGTTTCCGAGGAACTACGCCCATCCTTGCACAAAGCGCAGCCGCCGTTCCCACTGCCTGCCCCTGTGCCATGCAGGATGCGGTGTTCCTGGTCGACATATGGGCATCCCACTCGCTGGTGATCAGGCGTCCCGCAACCAGCAGACCGTCCACCTTGACAGGCAGTAATGCGCGATATGGAAGGCCATAATAGCCGCCGTCCCTGATCATAATGCGCGGTGCACAGTCATGGAAGCCGTACAGCATTACCTCGTCGTCGAACCGGGCACAGTTCACGATCTCCTCCAGTGACATATCATGTTCACAGCGGACCACTCTCGTGTAACGCACGCCGATACTTGCCGGCGTCCAGCTTACATATGCCTTCTCGAAGCCCGGAATATGTTCTCTGAGCATCCTGGACAGTGTCATGGCCTGATGTCTTAAGATGATCTCCGCTTCCGACAAGGCCTCCGTATCCGTGGCATCCACGCTTCTTAATGTCGCCGAGTTGATATAGCTGTAATTGTTCTCGTGCAGCGAGAATCCAAGCGGGCCCCACATACCGCTCTTATCCATAAATTCGGCAAACAGCGGGATCTTATGGAGATCGAAGCCCAGCCGTATGATATGGTCTGTATCGCTTCCCTTGTCACCCTCGATTAGCTGTGTGACCATGTCCTTCTCTTTCAGGAACGCCACCAGCCGTTCCATATCGACGCCCGTCATGCCGAAGGGGAATCCGGCAGTCGTCGTATCATGCTTCTTGATAAACTCCGCCCCGGAAAATGCGGCAATGTCGCCGTCTCCGGTCGTATCGATCACCGTTTTGGCCTCGATCACTTCACGTCCGGATTTGCCTTCAATGACCACACCCTTGATACAGCCGCCGTCCATCACAGCTCCCACAGCCATCGTGTGTAACAGCACCTTGACGTTGCACTCCTCCAGCATCGTAAATGCCATGTCCTTAAACTCTTCCCAATCCATCAGGGTGATCATGGAATCATAGCTGCCGCCCTTATCCTGCTCCAGATGTCCCGGCGATGCGCCTGCCTCCTGCATCCTTGACACGATCTCCTGCGGGATCCCGCGTATCACCTGGATCTTCTCTGCATTCGGAAATGCCTTATATAAGTTAAAAAAGCTGTGCAGCGGACCGGCGCCGTTGATCAGCGAACCGCCGATATACCCGTACCGCTCCACTAACATCGTCTTTGCACCGGTCCTTGCCGCCGCCAGGGCAGCTACGAAGCCTGCCGTACCGCCGCCGCATACCAGCACGTCACATTCATAACGTATGGGAGTTTCCAATGTCTCTTTTATTGTTCTCATGCCTGCTATTCATTCCTTTCTGCATTCCATTCTCTATATTCCTGCGTCCCTATAGAATCGTTCTTATTTTATCTCGATCACATGATACGGATACGGGTACTTCGGATGATAGATGCCGGGATATACCCTGCAGGAACTCTCATCCGTCCTTGCCGTCACGTAGACCATCAGATCCCAGTGATCCGTCACATAGGAAGCCGGAATCGTCGCCTCATAACCTTCCGCCGCATACGTCATCGGCAGCTCATGAAACAGCCCTTCCGTCTGGTCAACATGCCGGTAATGCAGTACCGGCGCCTCCCTCAGGGAAGCTGCTGCCTCCGGCTCCACGCGAATCGTCACCGCTTCCCCTGCCTTGACAGTCCCGGGCCAGTCGCCGTACAGCCCCGGTGCGGCTTTCGCCGTTACATCATGCAAAAGTTCTTTCTCTGCAGCCCCTTCTTCCTTCAGCATCTTCTGCAAGGTAGCCTGATCCGCCAGCAGTTCTTTCGTCAGATCTTTCCAGGTTCCCCGCCTGGTCTTCGTGCCGGCGGTACTGAAATCCAGATCATGATAATAATATTTACATCCGGCATCGGAAAGCGCATTCCAATGTCCAAGCGCCTCCTCCATATGCAGGGCGGCATCCGAAAGCCATGTTCTCTCCTTCGTCCGGTCAAACATTGCCAGTGCAAACGCGGCACGAATCTTCGCTCCATGATAACGCGCGAAGGATACGAGCATCGTCACATCTACATGAAGCGCAAGCGCCTCCGGCTTTCCGGACAGCTCCTCCATGGGCATCGCCTTTATCTCGTTTTCCGCTTCGTTTGCCAGATCGAACAACATATCGGCATACTGCAGAGGCGTATATTTGCCCTGTAACTTACCACCTGTCAGGTCCGCAGCATATTCGTCGATTCCGTAGAACAGACCGTGATCGCTCGGTTCCGAACTGCCGTAGGTCAGGAACGGCACGCAGTCAAAATGCTCCATCTTGTAAATATTGTTCTCCGGAAACAACGCCCACCCGGTGTTCAGCTCCGTCCAGTACCGCAGGGAAGGATGTACCGGCATATGTACCGTGGTGACGAAAGGAACGATCTTACTTGCCACCGCCAGGGCACGCTGTGCAGTCCCGGCCTTCTTCCCGAAATGACGGACAAACTCACTGCTCCACACTTCCGGATCTGTCTGCGTATTGTACCCCAGGCGACCGAACATCGTATACCAGGAGAAGAATCTCTCATCCTCCCATCTGCCCGAGCGCAGGGAAGGATCCGCAAAAGTCTGCCATGCCTCCTTGTGAGACTGCTCATAGCCGTATTTCAAAGCTAACGGCGCGTTTACCTGGAACCCGCCGGAACCGGACAGGGAACAGCTTTGTGAGAACCGTCTGGCATAATCGGCGTCTCCCCACAGGAACAGATTCGTGGAACCATAATTCCAGAGACGGAAGATCACCGGATAGCGCAGAGGCTTCTCCAACATATCCGCATAAGAATATCTTCTGGAATGATTATAATTGTCAAGCCGGTCCAGTTCCTCGGTCCGCATGATCGACAGATGATAAGGCAGCGCCGCATGTTCGCACCAGTATTTGGTCGGCACCTCCACCTGCAGCCCCCGGGAATGCGCATGATTCACCATCTCCTCCGTAAGCCCCTTGGCCCGCAGATCGAGAACATAGTCACGTCCCAGTTCTTCACCCACATCCGCCACCGCATCCGCACAGTGGTTCCAGAAATCAGCGGCCGACACCTGTGTGCCCACACCGGACTCATGGTTCACCCGAAACGATACGATATCGATATCCGGCGCTTCTCTAAGCAGCGCTTTCAGTCCGGCATAGCAGTAATCGGAAAGCTCCCTCTCGTCTTCCGGAAGTCCTTCCACCAGCATATCCTGCTCCGCGGTCCAGGGCCGCTGCTGCCAGGTCGCAAATACAAACTGTATACTGTACTGATGGCACAGGTCGATCACCCGCCGCAGCGCCACAAGATTTGCCTGCGCCTCTTCCTTCGTAAACCGCAGCGGCCTGATCTTCTCATATCCTTCCACTTCCTGCAGGAAGAACGGATAGGGCGGCGCCATATACGGCGTATCAAATCCGACGATCAGACACAGACGGTTAAACCTCGCCCTTGCCAGCCGTTTCAGATAATACTGCCAGAACTCCTCGGACAGGAACCATTCATTGTCCAAGTGTCCGACTATGTAGCGGTCCATACAGCGCACCGCATTCTCCGGCTCCTCATAATATTCTTCCGCCATGGTAAGAGCCTGCGGCCCTTTCTCCTGCACCCGGCGCGCCATCTCCAGGAGCAGATACATAAGACCCGCATCATCCGCACCGGCAAGCACCAGAACGCTGCCTTCCCGCACCGGCACATAGCAGCACAACAGACTCTCCGGCTTGTGCGGCGCTTCCTTACCGGCGCCGGCAAGCAATGTCCGGATCCGGATATCCGACGATGTCCCGATCGCAACCATGACCTCGTCCTTTTGCACATCCGTCGTCCAGTGGCTCTTTTGCCACACACATACCTGCGCATCCTGCAGGGCTGTGATCAGTTCTTCACGACCGAAAACGGCCCCGTTCTTTACTCCAAAACTGCATATCGCAATCCTGTAATTTTGATCCATTTTTTTCTTCCTTTCACTCTATTTCTTCTCACGCTTTAGAAGTTTTTCTCACACTATTCTTTCAGCCCCGACGTTGCGATCCCTGCCACGAACTGTTTCTGGAAGGCCAGAAATACTGCAAAGATCGGCAGCAGCGAACAGACGGATGCCGCCATGATCGCACCATAGCTGGCGGAATTTTCATCCCGGAAGAAATTCAGGCCCAGAGGGATCGTTGCCAGTTCCTTACTTCTGATATAGACAAGCGGCGCCTCATAATCATTCCAGGATCCTACGAACTGGAAGATAATCAGTGCACTGAACGCCGGTATCGCAAGCGGCACGACAATCTTTGAAAATATCGTGAAATGCCCGGCGCCGTCGATCTTCGCCGACTCACACAGCTCATCCGGAATCGACATGAAGAACTGCCGCAGCATAAACGTACCAAACGCCGTGAACATACCCGGTAAGATCAGCGCCAGATGCGTGTTGTAGATCCCAAACGCCTTAAAGAGGACATATCTGGGGATCAGCATCATCTGAGCCGGAAAAGCCAGCGTTGACAGATAGATGAGGAAGATGACCTCTCTGCCCTTGAACTTGATCTTGGCAAAAGCGTATGCCGCCAGGGCGCTGGTCAGCACTTCACCGGTAACAGACAACAGGGTGACTTTCAGGGAATTTGTAAAAAACCGTGAGAACGGAACGTCCGAATTCCATACCCTGTCATAATTGGCCCACGTGAAATCCTTGGGGATCCACTCGATGGGGAAATTAAAGATCTGGTTATCCGGCTTAAAAGAAGCCGACAACATCCAGACAAACGGCAGCAGCATGATGATCGAGATCACTGCCATGATCACCGTGAGGACTATTTTTGTAATCAATCTTTTCTTTTGATAACCCATACCACACCTCCTTGCCGTCAGGATTCTTTTTTCCGCGAGACGATCATCCGTGCCGCCGAAAAAACAAATACCAACAGAAACAGTACCCAGGCCATAGCGCTGGCGCCGCCAATATCATTATTCTGAAATGCCGCCTTATAAATGTAATAAACCAGCACCGATGAGGATGTTCCCGGACCGCCCTTGGTCATGACCTGTACCGGCGTAAACATCTGGAACGAACTGATAAAGGAGATCATGGTCAGGAAGAACATCGTATTCGACAACGACGGGATCGTAATATAGAAGAACTTCTGGACTGCATTCGCCCCGTCGATCTCTGCCGCTTCATACAACGACTTCGACACACCCTGAAGACCTGCCAGTATGATGATGATATTATAACCAAGCCTCTGCCAGACACCGATAATGATGATCGAGATCAGGGAAGTCGATGTGGCATTCAGCCATTTGGGCGGATTATCGATCCCAAGCGACATCAGGATCGAGTTGATCGGTCCATATGAAGGGATAAACAAGATCATCCACACAATGGATACCGCTACCATCGAGGAAATATTCGGCAGATAAAACGCCAGCCGCAGTAAGCCCTTGCCAAACACATGAGTGTCTAAGATCACTGCCAGGATCAGCGAAAGCCCTATTGCGATCGGCACCATGACGACTGCATAGAGAATCGTATTCCAGAAAGATTCCCAGAAAACAGAATCACGGAATATCCGGGCAAAATTATCAAAACCTACGAACTGCATCTTATCAAGGCTCGCCGCTATGTTCCACTTTGTAAAGCTAAGCACCCCTGCCAGAACAAGCGGCAGAAGCTTAAACAGCAGGTAGCCGGCCAGATTCAGACCGATAAATGCCCAACCCATTAAATTTTCCTTAGCTTCTCTTCTTGTCATTTTGTTTTTGGTTATTGCATTAGTTATCGTACTCACTCCTTTCTAAACTATACTTACGGCTGATGTAATCTGACGCTCAGAATAAATATCCCCCGTGTCAAAAGACACAGGGGATATTCCGGCCATCTGACTTACACCATGTATCTTATTGATCGGCTGCAATAGCGGCGTCTCCTTGTTCCTTCAGATTTGCCAACGCTTCATCCACGCTCATCTCACCGGAGAATACCAGCGTCATGTTGTTCTTGATCGCTTCATTGATTCCCACCTGTCCCTGTCTGACCGTATTGTCCTTGCTGACCAATGTGCGGTCCAGAGCCATAACTTCCATCGCCATGTCTACATCCAGACCCGGCTTGCCGTCGAAGATAATGTGGTTGAACGCGTCTCTGTCCTCATCCGACTGGAATGCATATCCGGGATGCATCGCCTTCGGTCCTGCAAACAGATCGGCACGCTCGATGCAGGCATATTTAAGCGCTTCCCATGCCGCATCCGGATCCTTACAGGTCGCCGGAATACTTGCCGTAGATGTATAACAAGTCGTAACCGTCGCACCACCATCAGTGGTAGGCATATCAACTACGCCAATATCGGTGCCTTCCGGAATCTCACCGTAACTTTCATTCAGATACAGACAACCGTATACCGGCGCGATCCACATCGCATACTTGCCGTTGTACAGACCTGCCATACCGGTCGGATCCTTGTGATACTGTAATGCCGTATACTCTTCAAGAGGAACGATACATTTATCTACCATCGCCAGGTTGTAGAAATACTCCAGGCTTTCCTTAAATTCCGGAGCGTCGAACTGAGTTGCCGTAAAGTCGTCATTATAATAGGTAAAAGCGCCCAGCTTCTGGCGTGCGATCAGATCCCAGTAGTTGTCGCCGTCGCCGTCGGCATAGTCTAACATTGCTCCATAGACCTTGTCGCCGCCTTCACCATGAGTCATGGCGATGGCTGTTTCCCTGAAATCATCCCAGGTCCATCCTGCCTGCGGATATTCCATTCCCGCTTCATCAAACATCTTCTTGTTGAACCATACCATATTGATGTTGTTGCAGTACGGGATCGCATAATAATCGCCTTCAATGTTCATGGTCTCTTCCATAGCGCTTCCCATGATTTCTTCATAGGTCCAACCCTCTTTGTCAAAGAACTGCTTCAGACCCAGGTATACGCCGTCATCCGCACGGACACGCAGATCCATCGCGCTGGCCTGCGTCATGACATCGATCGGTTCTCCGGAACCAAGCGCCGTGTTGATCGTCATCGTCGCTGCGTCCGCCAGCTTCTGGTAGGTCATCTCATATGTGCCTGCATAATCTTCGTTAAAAGCTTCTACCAACGGAACCATATTCTCCGGACTCGTCCACGCATAGAAATTCAGCTGCTGTACCTCGCCGGAAGAAGCCTGCTCCTGTGCTCCTGTCTCTTCACTCTCGTTAGATGCCGCCGCTTCCTGTTCGCTGCCGCTTTCCTGAGCGCCGCTGCTTCCCTGGCTGTCTGCCTCCTGTCCCCCACAACCCACAAGAGTCGCCGCCAGCATCGTTGAAGCCAAAAGCACTGCCAACATTTTTTGTCTCTTTTTCATTTGAATACCTCCTACTTAATTTATCATTTTTCATTAACAGTTATCTTATTCACTTTTTATTACTCTAAATTTACTGATTACCCTCCTTTTCATTTATTTCAAATATTGAAATTCAATTTCATTATTTGAATCGTTTAGCTAATTATACCCCTCCCCGCTCAGATTTGTCAACCTCTTTTTGGAGATTCTTCCGGAAATCTTACCGGAAAAAACTTTTTACTTCAGCAAACTGCCATATCATGCGCTCTTTACGTTTCTCATTGATAAGGCAGTCTTTTTCTGATACAATTGCAGACAATCACATTTTGGTCCGGTCAGATGCCCCGCCGCAGGCAACGAGGCATCAAACTTAAAGCGGCCACGGAAAGGAGAGAACATATGATTTCGATTCCTTATGGAAATACCAATCTGAAAATGAGCGAGGATGGCGTCGTGCAGATACTGGAATCCCGAATCGGAGAATTGAAAGGAGACAAAGAGCAGGAAGAACTGGTAAGACAGGCTATGGAGCATCCCTTAGGAACGCCGCCCCTGTGGGAACTGGCAAGAGGCAAGGCCACGGCTGCCGTGATCATCAGCGATCATACAAGGCCGGTTCCCAGCAAAAAGATCATTCCCCTTATGCTGAAACAACTGCGGCTCGGGAATCCGGATATCAAGATCACGCTTCTGGTAGCCACGGGCTGTCACCGGGGCACCAGACAGGAGGAATTGATCGGGAAACTTGGCCCTGAGATCGTAGAGAAGGAGCGTATCCTGGTGCACGACTGCGACGACAAATTGCAGCTGGCAGATTTAGGCACACTGCCCTCCGGTGCGCGTCTGGTGATCAACCGGGCGGCTATGGAAGCAGACCTTCTGGTGGCGGAAGGCTTTATTGAACCACACTTTTTTGCCGGCTTCTCTGGTGGTCGTAAGAGCGTGCTGCCGGGAATCTGCAGCCGGGTGACCGTGCTTGGCAATCACTGCGCGGCCTTTATCGACAGCCCCCATGCCCGAACCGGGAATCTGGAGAATAACCCCATTCACCGGGACATGCTGGCTGCGGCCTCCATGGCAGGGCTTGCCTATATCGTCAATGTGGTGATCGATGAGGATAAGAAGGTGGCTGCGGCCTTTGCAGGAGATCCGGTGCAGGCCCATGAGGCCGGCTGTGCTTTCCTGAAACCCTACTGCCAGGTCACGGTCAAAGAGAAGACGCCCATCGTTATAACTTCCAACGGCGGAGCACCTTTGGATCAGAATATCTATCAGACCGTTAAAGGATTATGTACGGCGGATGCGGCCGCGCAGGAAGGCGGCGTTATCATTATCTGCGCGGAATGCGCGGACGGTACAGGCGGTGAAGACTTCTACCAGGCTCTGAAAAACTGTAGCAGTATTCCCAAACTGCTTGAGGATATCCGCGCCACTCCCATGGATGCGACGGTGCCCGACCAGTGGCAGTATCAGATTCTGGCAAGAATCCTGGAAAAGAAACGGGTGATCTACGTAACGGAAGAAAAGTGGGAGCAGGTGATCCGTGACATGAAAATGGACTATGCGCCAACGCTCGAAGAAGCCCTCGCTTTGGCTAAAAGACTGACAGGAACAACAGATACCGGCAGGATCACGGTGATCCCCAACGGCATCTCCGTATTTGTGGCATAGGGCTTCCCTCTCCGGAAACAGAAAAAGGGCCGGCAAAATGCCGGCCCCCTGCTCTGCCTCACAGCTTGCTGCTTATTGTTCGAATGCCTTATACCCCATCTTAAAAGAAATCTCTTCCATGATCCGTCTAAATTCCCCCAGACGCTCCGCAATAAACTCGTCCGTAAGATGATTGGTCGGCCCGGTCACACTCACCCCGGCAACGACCTTCCCGCCGGAATCATAAACCGGCCCGGCCACACAGCGCGCCCCCAGTTCACATTCCTCATTATCATATGCGATCCCCTCTCTCCGGATCTTCGAAAGTTCTCTCGTCAGCTGCGATTTGCTGGCTAACGTATATTCCGTATATCGTTCCAGACCTTCCGCTTCGATCAGCTGGTCCAGTTCCGTATCCGAATAGTTAAGCAGCAGCAGCTTCCCGATACCGGTACAATGAAGCGGCGCCACATTCCCGATCCGCTGCATCGTCCGCAGCATCTGGCCCGATCCTTCCACCACTTCGATATAGACAACTTTCCTGTTCTCTTCGATGGCCAGACATGCCGATTCCCCGAACATCTGTGAAAGCTGCTCCATATAAGGCTTCACGATCGAACGAAGATCCCTATGTACGCTGACCCGGCTTGCCAGTGCGCAGATCTTATAGGTCAGATAATACCGGGAAGTTCCCTCCTCCTGCGTCACATATCCTTTGTTGATCAGCGCCGTGAGAAAACGCAGGGCGGTACTCACATTCAACCCAAGCTCTTTCGAAATATCCAGTAAACGTATCGGTTCCCTCTGCCCGGCAAGATATTCCATCATGACTAACATTTTTTCGGCCGATTGATTTGTCTGAGTGCCTGTTTTCTGTGCTTTTTCCATCTTATTTCCGTATTCCTTCTATTTTTTCACAAATTCATTATAACAAACACCATATAAAAATCAAATGGAATTTATATTTTTAGTTCATCAATTATATGCAGCCCGGGACAAAAAAAAGAAAGAACACCCACGTACAGGCATTCTTTCCGCTTCCGTTATTTTGTCACCGGTCTTTCCATCTCCGTCTGATCAGGACCTCATCCCTTCATCTTGGGCTTAAAGACCAGGCTGGCCAGATACCCGAACACCAGCGCCGCACAGCATCCCACCGCCCCGGTCTTGAATCCGCCCTGAAAAAGCCCGATAAAGCCGTTCTCCGAGACTGCCTCCTTCACGCCTTTCATCAGGATATTGCCATAGCCGAGCAGCGGCACACTGGCACCCGCGCCCGCGTATTCCATAAAAGGCTCGTACCACCCAAAAAAGCTGATCACCGCCCCGAGGCAGACAAGCAGCACCATCACGCGCCCCGGCAGCATCTTCGTCTTCTCCAGCAGAATCTGCACCAGTGCACAGATCAGGCCGCCTACCCAGAATGCATTGAAATAATCCATCATACCGACACCACACCTTTCTCTTCCATTCTGTAGATCCGCAGAACATCGCGGCGGTCCGGCTCCGGTCTCACCGCCGCAAAGCATCTGCATGGACTGTCAAGGTTATTGTCTGCACTTCCGGGAGAAACTATACGGATATCTTATCGCACTTTACGGACAATCTCCTCCACGATCTCGCGGATGGACAATCCCTCACACGCCATCGTCACATGCGCATATTTTTCATATAACGGAACCCGCTCCGCATAAAGCGTCTCCAAAGTCTGCCCTTCCCGCAGCGTCACGCCGCGCTCGCTCAGATCGCCGAGCCTTCTTGCAATCTCTTCACAGGACAGCTGCAGATATACGATCACACCGTTCTGCCCCAGATGCTCCATGGCCCTGCTGCCATAGATCACACTGCCGCCGGTGGCGATCACGGTACGTCCTGCATCGATCAACAGATTCGTCTCCTCCTCGATGGCCCAGAACTTCTCCACCCCCTGTTCTTCAATGATCTCATGCAAAAGTTTTCCTTCCCTGCTCTGGATCAGCAGATCGGAATCCAGAAAGGCGAACCCCAGCTTCTTTGCCAGTACCACGCCAACCGTGCTCTTCCCCGCACCGGGCATACCAATCAGGACGATGTTCTTCTGTTTCATGTTACGGTAACCTCTCTTGACTTTTTCCCTTGTTGTAAAACTTCTAAGCCAGTTATGCTGACTTCGCGATGCAGCCCTTGCTACGAGTAATTATAGGTTCTTCTCACGCTAACCTCCATGTCACAGCTCTGCTGTGACTCAAATCAATGCGGAGAATGCCGCTTTTCAGGCATTCTCCAGTGTGAGACTTAGTACTTCTCCACGAAACAGCCTCTGCTGTGAGTGGCTAGAAGTACTTCTCACACTATTTCAGATAAGCCACAACTTCTACCTCACACAGCACGCTCTTTGGCAGCTGTTTCACCGCCACACAGCTTCTGGCCGGTTTCTTAGTAAAATATTTCTCATACACCCCGTTAAATGCGGCAAAGTCCGCCATATCCGCCAGAAAGCATGTGGTCTTGACAACATTTGCATAGTCCGTCCCGGCCTCCGCCAGGATCGCGCCCACGTTCTTCATCACCTGCTCGGCCTGCTCCGTGATATCGCTTCCCTTAATCTCACCGCTTGCCGGATCGATGGGGATCTGCCCCGATGCAAACAAGAAATCTCCCGCGATGATACCCTGTGAATACGGCCCGATCGCTGCCGGCGCCTTGTCTGTAGATACTTTAGTTAACATAATATTCCTCCATTCCTGCTTAACGCGCGCATTTGAGCGCAAGCACTGATTTATGCAACCGTTCGGCTTTCCGCCTCCCCACTGCCTTCGTTCTGTTTCATGCTCCACCTATAAGATCCTTCTTACTCCCCAAACCTGGCCCGCACATAAAATCCTCTGGCGTTCTCGATCACTTCCGTCACCACGCCTTCCCGTTCCAGCATACGCTCCCTGAAAGGGAAATTGCCCGACATGGCCAGAGACGGATCGATCGTATAATAGTAATTGCTGGGAAGGACACCCTCCGTCACGGTGACCTTATCTCCCTCCTTCAGCAATCCGGGACGCTCCATCTTAAATTCCATCTCCCGCACTGCCATACACCTTCTTTCCTGTTTCCTGCAATTCCTTAAAATACTGCCGGTCTCATGCGTTCACGATCTTTTGCGCCTCTTCCTGCGCCGCGATCACCCTGTCGCACCACTGATCGTATTCCGGATCTTCCTTCTGGCATTCCGGATGAGCCTTGATATACGCCAACGCCTTCCTGACTCCCTGGTCAAAACGCACCGTCGTCACAAAGTCCGGCACCAGACGCTTCAACTTCGTGTTGTCGAAGACGACGCTGTTGGACTTATCTCCCAGTAATGCGCCCCGCAGATCCCATTTCGCCGGACTGCAGGAAGCAAGAAACTCACTGGAAACATAACATGGCCGAAGCTCCACACCGAGCGCCTGCGCGATCACGGTATAGATCTGGTTCCAGGTAAGCGTCTCGTCGCCGGTGATCTGCACCGCTTCCCCGATGGCATGGATATTGCCCATCAGGCCGATAAAGCCTTTGGCAAAATCCGTGTTGAACGTCAGCGTCCAGAGGGAAGTGCCGTCTCCGTGCAGGATGACCTTCTTTCCTTCCATCATCCGCCTGAGCACCTGATAGCTGCCCTGCGATCCGTGAACGCCTGCCGGCACGGAACGCTCGCTGTAAGTATGGCTGGGCCGCACGATCGTGACCGGGAACCCCTCCTCCCGATACAGCTTCATCAGATATTCCTCGCCTGCGATCTTATCCCGCGAATACTTCCAGTAAGGATTCGCCAGCGGCGTGCCCTCATCGATCCGGTAGTCGGACAGCGGCTTCTGATATGCGGAAGCCGAACTGATATAGATAAACTGCCTCGTCTTATCCCGAAACAGTCTGTAATCCCGTTCCAGCTGTTCGGGCACAAAGGCGATGAAATCCGCCACCACATCAAACGTATGCCCCTCCAGTTTCCGCGCCACCGTCTCCTCGTCGTTGATGTCCGCCGTGATGATATGCGCGCCGGGCGGCAGCACATCATTGCGCGTTCCCCGGTTGATCAGCCACAGCTCATGCCCTTCCTCCAGAAGTCTGGTGGAGATCGCCGTGCTGATCGTACCTGTTCCGCCGATAAATAATGCCTTCATTTCCGTTTCCCTTCCTTTCCTCTTATCCTTTGTCAATCGCCCTGCTTTATAACTGAAAGAGATTCCTGATCGGATTGATCCCTTTCGCCTGCCGGATGATCGTCTCTTTCTCTCCTTCCAGATATGCCTCCATAAGACCGATCTCCTCGCCGGAAAAGCCTTCCGCCTTCTCGATCACACCGTCCGGAACGATCCCTTCCGCCCAGTCCTTTCCCCGCAGGAAGGAAACCCGCACGAAAGTCCTGCCCTCGTGATGCAGAATCCCGGAAACCAGCATATTCACGCTATCCTTATCCGGTTTGTTCGCACTCTCCCTGTCCGGTTTCATCTGCCCGTTATCCCTGCCCAAGGCCGAACGCTTCCCCGTCCCGCCGCCTTTCAGGATCACCTTACCGTCTTCCATCGATCGACAACCACACCTTTCCCATGATCCGACTCACAGATCCGCCGCATTTACAGCCTTTTCCGACACTTATGCTGCATTCCGTCCTCACGGCGATCGCCTTCCCTGTATCAGTATCACACGCGTTCCCTAACAGTATAAACCAATTTACGGTTTTGATAAACCCTGTTCCGCAGGATTCGCGCTCATCTTTTTAAAGATCCGCACAAGCACCGCCACCGCCGCCACACACAGGATCCACTCCGTGACCGGCTGCGCATAGGGCAGACCGTAAAGCGGAAACAGATAATTCAGCAGATACAGCGCCGGAATCTCCAGCACGATCTTCCGAAGCAGGGCAAATACAAGCGACTTCTCTCCCATACCGCAGGACTGGAAAACGCCCACCGCAATAAAATCCATGCACATAAACGGCAGTTCCAGGCAGAACCCCCGCAGGAACCGTTCCCCGTATGCGACGATCGCCTCATTGCGCATAAACAGCGCCGTGATCTGCCCGGCACACAGATAATAGCCCGCCGCCACCACTGCCAGGAAAGTGACCGCGATCCGCACCGTAAAAAGCAGCGTCTTCTTCATACGCTTCACATTCCCGCTGGCATAATTGTAGCTGATCAGCGGCATAATCCCCTGCGACATTCCGAACGCGATCTGCATGGGCACCATATTGACCTTCTGAACGATCCCCATCGCCGCCACCGCATCCGAACCGTAGGCGGCCGTAAAATTGTTCAGGACCGTCATACCCGTCACATTCAGCAGATTCTGGATGGCAGCCGGGATGCCCACCCCGCACACGCCCGCTACCACCTTCCTGTCCGGCCGGAACATGGACGGACGGATACACACGTAAGTATCCCCTCTTTTGCGCCACAGCAAAAAGAAGAAATAGCCGCAGGCCACGCAGTTGGAAAGCATGGTGGCAAGTCCGGCCCCGGCCGCTCCCATATTCAGGCCCATGGGCAACACGAAGAACGGATCGAGGATGATATTCAGCAGACATCCGCTCATGGTCCCGATGCTGGCATGAAGCGAAGCCCCCTCCGACCGCACCATATAGGCCATGACCACATTCAGGATCGCGGGAACCGCCCCAAAGGACACCGTCCATTTCAGATACTGCGCCGTGGCCGCCACGGTCTCCGTATCCGCCCCCAGCACATGCAGCAGCGGATTGTGAAAGACGGTATAGAGCAGCGAAAACAACGCCCCGGCTGTCAGTGTACAGTAAAACCCAAAGGCGGAGCTTCGACGCACCAGTCCGTAATCTTTGCTGCCCAGCGCACGGCTCATCATACTGGAAGTGCCGACGCCGAACAGGTTGTTCACCGCATTAAACGCCAACAGTACCGGAGCCGCCAGCGTTACCGCCGCATTCTGCACCGGATTATTCAGCATCCCCACAAAATAAGTGTCCGCAAGGTTATAAATCACCATCACAAGCGAACTGAGCACCGTCGGGACAGACAGCGTCATCACCGCCTTATGTACCGGCATTTCCTCAAAAAGAGCTGTCTTCTTCGTATCTTCCATGTCTCCTAACGCATCCTTTCTTTTGTCGGCTTCTCGTTCTCCACAGTAAACAAAGGCACACATGCCCTGCTCACTGAGGGGATACGATACTATTGTATCACCATTCCGGCCATGAAAGCTATAAAAACAAAAAAGAACTGCATCATGCACCGATACAGTCCCTCTTATCCGATAACACCTGTCGAAATACCCCTTGCTGTAAACATAACCTGCTATGCAGCTTGGGAAGTCCCCGCGCACTACCCCGCATAATGCTCCAGCACGACTCCGTGCGCGATCCCCGGAATGCTCTGCCCCTCATTGAAGCTGGTCTTACTGAGCAGCGCTCCTGTCGGCAGGAAAAGCACCCGGTTCCAGACGCCCTCTTCCAGTTTCTTCAGAATATAGGCCGACAGCACCACCGCGCTGCACCCGCAGCCGGAGCCGCCCGCATTGGTATCCTGCCTTTCGCTGTCGAAGATCTCGATGCCGCAGTCCATGTGCTGCTTCGTGATATCGATCTGCGCCTCCGCCAACAGGTCAAAGAGAAGCTGCTGCCCCACCGTACCCAGATCGCCAGTAATGATCTTGTCGTAATAATCCGGCTGTCTGCCGAAGTCTTCCAGATGCTGCCTGATCGTATCCGCGGCGGCAGGCGCCATGCAGGCCCCCATATTCATGGAATCCTTCAACCCGTAATCCACGATCTTGCCGACAGTAGCGCCGGATATCACCGCCCGTACCTGGCTGCCCGGCTGCGCCGAGAGCAGGAAAGCCCCGCTGCCGGTCACCGTCCAGGTCGCTGACTTCGGCCGCTGGTTCCCATAGGCCAGCGGAAACCGGAACTCCTTCTCCGCACTGGCAAAATGGCTGGAAGTAATGCAGGCCACCTTCTCTGCGAACATCCCCGCCACCGCCATACTGCCCATAGTCAGAGACAGTCCGCAGGTGGAACAGGCGCCGTACAGTCCCACATGAGGAAGCTGATAGCCTGACAGTCCGAAGCTGCTGGCAATGGACTGTCCCAGCAGATCTCCCGCGAAGACAAGCTGCAGATCCTTTTTCTTAAGGCCCGCTTTCTCCAGCGCAATCTCCAGCGCCTCTTTCTGCAGGCTGCTCTCCGCATCCTCCCAGGTATCGGCCCCGAATTTATCGTCGTAGCCCACCTTGTCAAACAGCTTTCCCATGGGACCTGCCGCCTCCTTACTCCCCACGATGGAACCGCTGCTGATCATGTAAGGTTTATTCATAAACTGAAGACTCTGTTTTCCCAGCATTTTCTATCTCCTCCGAACTTCTGCAAATAATCGTTTCCATAGTCATTGCCTTCCGGCTTATCATCTACGCTTTTGATCTACAGATAGAGATAGTATGCTTCTTATTTTGTTACTTTATACCTTCTATCGTTAACGACATTAGAAATGTCGCTTTCGGCTCTGCCAAAGCTCTCGTATATGGCTTCCTTTGTTTGAGGTCAGTGAACGGCTTAACCGCAACGTTTCATCAACTCATAAGCCCCCGCCGTTTCGATCGTCTGCAGATCGGCGGCCACTTTCTCCACAAGCCCTTCATACGCCGTCAGGTCCTCTCCCCAGAACTGTCTGTTGGCGAGCACTGCGGCGGCAAGCGTCACCGGAGCATCCTCCTTGTGCGCTTCATAAAATTCCAGGATGAACCGTTCATCCCGGATCGTGTATTCTTCTCCGTTCCGGCTGCCGGTCAGTCCCTTTTCTTCAAGGCGGCTTCCCTTATAGAAGGCGATATAGAAAGCCAGAGAAGCCGTAAGGCATTCCGGCAGCTTCCCGTACTTGGCCACATATCCTTTGAAAGAAGGCAGCACCCTCGCCTTCCACTTGGAGGTGGAATTCAGCGCGATCGCAAGCAGCTCATGATCGATATACGGGTTGTTGAAGCGGTCGGCCACCGCCCCGGCAAAGGCCGTCAGCTCCGCTTCCGGCAGCGTCAGGGTGGGAATGATCTCCTCATAGAGCGCCCGGTCCATAAAGGCCCGGATCACCGGATCCTGCATACAGTCCCTGACAATGTCCTTGCCCGCCAGATAAGCCCCCGGCACCATGGCGGTATGCGCTCCGTTTAAGATCCGCACCTTGCGCTGTTTATATGGTTTGTGGTCATCCGTAATCAGCACCGGCAGTCCGGCCCGGCCAAAAGGCAGCTCCTCTGACAGGCGCTCCGGTCCTTCGATCACCCAGAAGGCAAACACCTCTCCCGCGTCGATGATCTCATCCCGATAGCCCAGCTGTTCACACAGTGTTTCCGCCTCCTTTGCCGGATAACCGGTGACAATGCGGTCCACCAGCGTGGAACAGAAGAGGTTTTCTTCCTGAAGCCATCTGCCAAATCCTTCTCCCAGTTCCCACTGCTTCGCATACTGCCGGACGCACTTCTCCAGTTCTTTCCCGTTGTCGTCGATCAGTTCACAGGGCAGGATCACGAAACCCTTGCCCTTTTGCGCACCGAACTTCCGGTATCTTGCATAGAGAAACTGCGTCAGTTTCCCCGGGAAGCTGGCCGCCGGCCGGTCCTCAAGGCGGCACGCCTCATCATACCGGATCCCCGCCTCCGTCGTATTGGAAATGATAAACCGCAGATCGGGATTTTCGGCGCAGGCCATATAGGCATCATATTCACTGCAGGGATCCAGGCAGCGGCTGACGCAGGACAGCACCCTTTTCTCATTCACCTTCCTGCCGTTCTCGTTTCCCCGCAAAAATAAGGTATAAAGCCCCTCCTGCTCATTGACGGCTTTCCAGACTCTGCCCTCACCGCCGCGAGGCGTCACCAGTACCACCTTCCCGTGAAAATCCGCCTTCTCATTCATCACGTCAATAAAATGATCCGCAAAAGCCCGGAGAAAATTTCCCTCTCCAAACTGCAGTACCCTCTCCGGCGCCTCCTTAAGCAGATAGCCGTCATACTGTATTTCGTCTAATGTCGCATACGATAATCTTCTCACTTTTGATTGCCTCCTCCTGATCGCGCCCCTTCGATTTCCTTTCAGCCCGAACAACTCATACCCTTCCGCTTTCCTACAAGGTCACGCCCTGCTTAAAGATTGCCATATCATGAAAGCCCGCTTCTTCCGCCTTCACTTTCTTCCCGGAGGCGACCTCCAGCACATAGTCAAAAAGCGCTGCTGCAAGCTCTTCCAGTGTCTTTCCCTGCACCAGACCGCCGCAGTCAAAATCGATCCAGTTCCTCTTATGCTGTGAAAGCGGCGAATTGCTGGATATCTTCACCGTCGGCACGGGAGACGCAAAGGGCGTCCCTCTTCCGGTCGTAAACAGCACGATCTGCGCGCCCGCAGCCGCCAGCGCCGTGGCCGCCACCAGATCGTTTCCCGGAGCGCTTAGCAGATTTAAGCCCTTTGTCTCCACCGTCTCCCCATAAGCCAGCACCCCTCTGACAGGCGCCGAGCCCGACTTCTGGGTACAGCCAAGGGACTTATCTTCCAGCGTGGAGATGCCGCCCATCTTATTTCCCGGGGACGGATTCTCATAGATCGTCTGGTCATGCCGGATGAAATACTCCTTGAAATCATTGATCATCGCCACCGTCTTTAGGAACAGTTCCCGATCCGCACAGCGGTTCATCAGAAGCGTCTCCGCACCAAACATCTCCGGCACTTCCGTAAGGATCGTCGTACCGCCCTCCCCGATCAGCAGATCGGAGAACATTCCCACCGCGGGATTGGCCGTGATGCCGGAAAGCCCGTCGGAGCCGCCGCACTTCATCCCGATGATCAGTTCACTGCATGGAATCTTCGTCCGCATAAAGCCGCCCGCATACGCTGTCAGTTCCTGCACCAGCGCCGTACCGGCCTCCACCTCGTCTTCCGCTTCCTGACAGACCAGGAACTTCACCCTCTCCGGATCGTACGGCCCGATATACTCCTTCAATACTTCCACATTGCTGTTCTCACAGCCAAGACCCAGCACCAGCACGCCGCCTGCATTCGGATGACGCACCAGATCTGCCAGGATCTTTCTGGTATTCTCCTGGTCCTCCCCCATCTGGGAACAGCCGTAAGGATGGGAGAACGCCACCACCGCCTCCACCGATCCCTTTTCCCGGATCTCTTCCTGCGCCCGATTCTCGATGGCTTTTGCCACGGAGTTGACGCAGCCCACCGTGGGGATGATCCAGATCTCATTGCGGACCCCCGCTTTCCCGTCCGGCCGCCTGAACCCCCGGAAGAAGGAATCCGCCTCCTTCCCGGAGCAGGAGACTTCCTTGTCCCCGGAATCTGCGTCGACAGCCGGCACTGGCTCATACGTATAGGTAAGCAGCTCTCCCAACCCTGTCCGCATATTGTGAGTATGTACCCAGGAGCCTTTCGCGATCTGATTCTTCGCAATCCCCACGGGCGCGCCGTACTTGATCACCTGCTCCCCTTCCGCCATGTCACACAGCGCGAACTTATGCCCCTGCATGATATCCTCTGTCAGCACGATCCTGTCGCCGTCCACCACCACCGTGCTCCGTGCGGGCAGCGGCTGCAGCGCCACTGCCACCTTATCTTCCGGACGGATCCTGATAAAAGTCTGCATTTCCATCTACCTTCCTCATAGTTTGTCCAAGACCAACAGCTGATCCGTATAATCCACGATCATACTCCACACCTTACACGCAGGATCATGATCGTAGCGTATACCGGTCAGCAATGTAAGCGCTTACATATAATTTAGCTTTTCCGGTAAAAAAAGTCAATGTTTTCTCTCTATTCTTTATGTTTTCGTTGTATTGTCTAAATTTCTCAATACAATATTGTCTAATCTCACCATAAAATAATCATTGTGTTCCCCGGCACAGATGGTATAATACTTATATGATGTAAACGTTTACATCCCTCTTCACAATATGCCCGCTATATACCGCAGGATACCCTGCCGGGTACCCGGTGCCGGACGATTTACAAGGAAGGATCCCCGTATTCATGAACATTTATGACATCGCAAAGCTAGCAGGCGTGTCCATCGCCACCGTATCCCGCGTCGTAAACGACAACCCGAAAGTCAGCGACCAGACCAAAGAGAAGGTGCGCCGGATCATGGCAGATCACGACTATACGCCCAACGTCTTTGCCCGCGGCCTTGGCCTCGGTTCCATGCATACCGTGGGGATCGTCTGTCCTGACGTGGCGGATATCTACATGGCGAGGGCCGTTTCCTATCTGGAGAAGAACCTGCAGGGGTATGGCTATGACTGTATCCTCTACTGCAGCGGCTATGACGAGGAGGATAAACAGCAGGCGGTAGAACGCATTCTGAAGAAGCAGATCGACGCTCTGATCATGGTCGGCTCCGACTACACTTATGACACACCGGAACAGGGCAGCTATCTGCACAATGCGGCCGTCAGACTTCCCGTTTTTCTCATCAACGGCAGTCTTGACGGCGACAATATCTACAGCGTGCTGGCCGATGACCGGCAGGCGGTCTATGACGCGGCCGAAGAGCTGCTCTTTGCGGGAAAAAGCAGGATCCTTTTTCTCTCCAACTCCCGCTCCTGCAGCGCCATGCGCAAACTGGAAGGATACGGAAGCGCGCTAAAGGCCCACGGCCTCCCCGTCGACCAGGAACTCATCCTCTATCCGGAAAACGCAGTCTACGCCGTCAGGGATCTGCTGTTTCGCAGACGCGGCCTGCACTTCGACAGCGTGATCGCCGCCACAGACGAGCTTGCCGTCGGCGCCCTGAAATATCTCCATGCCAGGGGACTTCACGTGCCGGGAGAGATCAGCGTCATCGGCTGTAACAATTCCGAGCTTTCCATCTGCTGTGAGCCGGAACTTACCACCATCGACACCCGGGTTGAGGTGCTGTGCAGGACTACCATCGACTCCGTCATGGCATTGCTCGGCGGCAACACCGTCAAACGCAGGCAGCTGGTCAAATGCCATCTGGTCAGACGATCCACCACCGATTTCTGACCCCGCCCGGTAAACAACAGGTAGAACACGGACAAGGAAACGTTCCTGTCAAACAGGAAAACAAAGAAAGGACACGACACAATGAAAACTTTTATGGATGAAAACTTTTTACTGCACACGGAATGCGCCAGAAAACTCTACCATGATTTCGCAGCGCATATGCCCATTCTGGACTATCACTGCCATATCAGTCCGCAGGAGATCGCGCAGGACAGACAGTTTACCGATATCACGCAGGTCTGGCTTGGCGGCGATCATTACAAATGGCGGCAGATGCGCGCTAACGGCATCGATGAGTATTATATCACCGGTGATGCCCCGGCCAGGGAGAAGTTCCAGAAATGGGCCGAAACCCTGGAGAAGCTGATCGGCAATCCCCTGTATCACTGGTCCCATCTGGAACTGCAGCGGTATTTCGGCTATTATGGACATTTAAACAGCGAAACTGCCGAGGAGGTATGGCAGCTTTGCAATGCGAAGCTGTCCGAGCCGCAGATGAGCGTCCGCGGCCTGATCAGACAGTCCGGCGTCACGCTGCTATGTACCACGGACGATCCGGCAGATTCCCTGGAATGGCATGATAAGATCAGAGAGGACGGCAGCTTCGATGTGCAGGTGCTTCCGGCCTGGCGTCCGGATAAGGCCGTGAACGTGAACGCCCCCGCTTTCGCCGATTATGTCAGACGTCTGGAAGCAGTAAGCGGTATCGCGCTCAACACCCTGGAAGACTTAAAGGCCGCCCTGAGGAGCCGTATGGAATTTTTCCATAAGAGAGGCTGCCTGGTGTCTGACCATGGCCTTGACTATGTGATGTACACGCCTGTCAGCGATGCCGAAGCGGAAACGGTATTTGAGAAGGGGCTGCGCGGCGAACCGCTTACCCTTAAGGAAATTGCCGGTTACAAGACTGCCCTGATGCTTTTCCTGGGCCGGGAATACCACCGTCTGGGCTGGGTAATGCAGCTCCACTTTGGCTGCAGCCGCAATAACAACAGCGTCATGTTCGACAGACTCGGCCCCGACACCGGATACGACTGCATCAGTACCTATGCGCCTGCCGACCAGCTCGTGGGCTTCCTCAACGCACTCTCGTCCACGGACGAACTGCCCAAAACGATCTTATATTCCCTGAATCCGAATGACAATACCGTCATCGACTCCGTGATCGGCAGTTTCCAGGATGCTTCCGCCGTGGGCAAGCTGCAGCACGGCTCCGCGTGGTGGTTCAACGACCACAAGGCCGGAATGACCGAGCAGATGACCTCACTGGCAAATCTGGGAATGCTTGCGAATTTCGTGGGAATGCTCACCGATTCCAGAAGCTTCCTCTCCTACACCAGACACGAATACTTCCGCCGCATCCTCTGCGACCTGATCGGCGGCCTGGTGGAAGACGGCGAATATCCTTATGACGAGAAAGTACTGGAAAAGATCGTGAAAGGGATCTGTTATGACAATGCAGTGAAATATTTCGGGTTTGATCTGTAAATTTGAATGTTGTTCCACACCTGCCAAAGCTTTCACGTACGGCTTTGGCAGGTGCCGGAAGCTTCGCCTGTATTTGTCTTATATCCATAACTATTTAGACCTAAAGGAGCACACAAATATGTCATCGAATAAAATGATCGTACGCCGAATCGCATGGATTTCTGTCGTTTTGCAGTTTCTCCTAATCGTTATCCTTGCTGCAGTCTTTCATATTTTTATTACGTCCTATACGGATGCTCTCAATCTGGCGCTGTGCTTCTATCTGGGTGCATTTATCCTGCTAAGAAATCTTGTTCCCCGTAATCACAGAAAAGCCATACATGCATATAAAGCCGGCGATTACCTGCAGGCGATCGCCGAATTTGATAAAAGCTATGCATTTTTCATGCGGCATCCCTGGGTCGACCGGTATCGTTTCCTGGTCTTACTATCTTCCAGCAGACTCTCCTATACGGAAATGGCTCTGGTCAACGCTGCATTCTGCCATGCACAGGCAGGAAACGGCCCAAAAGCTGTTGAATACTATGAAAAAGCCTTACGCCAGTTCCCCGACAGCGAGATGGCAAGATCGGGACTGAACATGATATATGCATTAGGTCCTGACAGATCCACGCCGAATACATCCTGCCGGCCGTAAAGCTTCTTCAGACAGGAGAAGTTCCTTCTTCAAGCATCATAATTCGCCCCGGGCAAACAGGTTATCTTTTCCCATGCCGCATACGAACGGATTAGAGTCATAATCGTGGCAAAAATCCAGGAAGTCAGAACGCTGTTTTGGATCATTCATAATCTTCACAAGCAATTCTCTCGGAAGTGTTCTTGCATATGCCCCGGGACCTGCCAGTTTAATATTTTTGACGCCGTATTGTTTCAATATGTCCTCTAACTCATCCGGCATAAAAGTATATGTGATGCACCACGGTGTGCCTCCGTTTTCATATTCGGCAATCTCACTCTCCCCTCCCATAAGCCCTTCCTTGTACAGATTCATGGCAGCATCCTTGTTGAAGTGATATGCTTCGATTGCATTTTCCTTATGATCAATGCACCATTTTACAAAAGGATCATCACAGGTTTCATCTAATATAAATTGACATTTTTGTATTGGATTCGCCAAATAGGGAAGAGAACCCAAACGGCTCGATACACTGATCATAATTTGTTTGCGGCAAATACGTACCAGTTCACCGATAACCTTTTTCTGATTGGGATAAGTATACGAAACAGGGGCATCAAAGGAAATTACCAGATCGAAGGTTTTATCGCCGAACCCCTTTAGATCCTCCAGGGCGCCGTTCACAAAGGTTATTTTGTCAAGAACGCCTTCCTTTGCCGCCAATTCCTTTGCCTTATCGATCATAGGCTGCGACAGATCAAAATGGGTAACCTCGCAGCCCTTTTTTGCAAGGAGAATGGAAAATCTTCCACATCCCGCACCGCCGTCAAACACTGTCTTTATTCCGTCCAAATGTGAGAGCAGTTCTTTTTCTATATGACTCTTCTGGATAATGTCATCCATATAGGTTGCTTCGCGGCGGCTTTCCAATTCACCTTTATCCGGCATATTCCATAATCGTTCCGATATTTTTCTGCTATAATCCATAATGTATCCCCCTATAACGTTACTCTCTTACCTCTCCGAAACATACCTGTGCAGCGTCCGACGCACCGCCCCCGGGCCGGCGAAAAGTTCCTCCGCCATCTTCTCGATCCGCTCTCCCAGGCCTGCCGCATACAGATCCACACCGAATACATCCTGCCGGCCGTACAGTTTCTTCAGACAGGAGAAATCCTGTGCTTCTTCCGAGACGTCAAGGGATGAGACCATGTCCCGCAATTCCGCAAGCAGCGGATCCGGAGACGGCTCGAAGCGGTTTCCGGTGTCGTCGATTCCTTTCAGATAACGGGCATACCCGGCCAGCACAAGCGGGATCAGTACCAGTTCATCCATATTCCTTCCCTGCTCTTTATAAGCCCTGATCGTCTCCCCGAATCGGATCGGCAGCTTCTGGCTGGTGTCCGTGGCGATCCTCTGAGGTGCATCGGGCATGAAAGGATTGGGCAGCCGCCGCTCCAGCACCGCGGTAATAAATTCCTCCGGCTGCAACACCCCGGGATCCGTCACGACCGGCATCGCTTCCATCCGGCCCAGCTTTGTGACCAGTTCTTTAATATCTTCGTCTTTCATCTCCGCAGAGATCAGATCATACCCCAGCAGGCAGCCGAAGAGCGCCATCGCCGTATGCAGCGGATTCAGACAGGTACAGACCTTCATCCTCTCCACCCGGTCCACGGTCTCTCTGTCGGTATAGAGCACTCCGCCCGCATGGAGCGGCGGACGGCCGTTCACATAGGCATCCTCCACCACCAGATACTCGGTCTCCTCCGCATTGACGAAGGGTGCCGTGTAAGTACGTTTGTCCGTCACAATGGTCTGCGCATCCTCAAATCCGTCCGCCAGAAGCATCTGTCGCACCTTTTCGTCCGGACGAGGCGTGATCTTGTCGATCATGCTCCAGGGATAGGACACCTTCTCAGGATCCTGCACATAGGACAGGAAAGCCTGTGGGACAATCCCATCTGCGGCCCATTCGGAAGCATAGGCCGTCACCGCCGCCTTCACCTTGTCTCCGTTGTGGGAACAGTTGTCCATGCTCTGTAAAGTGACCGGCAGCGCGCCTGCCAGATACCGCTCATAGAGCAGCGCCGTCACCTTCCCCATGATCAGAGCCGGTTCTAGGCCCCGGGTAAGATCGTCAGACGACACCGCATAGCCCTTCTCCGTGATTGTAAAGGAAACCATCTGCAGGCCCGGACTGGTAAAGATCTCCTTCAGCCGTTTCCAGTCGCCGTCAAACTGCGGATCCGCCTTCAGGCTCTCCGTGACTGAGGCGATGACCTTCTTCCGGATCGTCCCGTCGGACTGCAGGCAGACCAACAGACTTAAGTTATCATAGGGGCGGTATGCCCGATCGATGATCTCATAGTCGAATCCCTCCGCCACGATAACGCCTCTGTCGCAGGCGCCGGCATTAAGCGCCTGCTGCAGGACGGCCGCCGGAAACGCCCTGAAAATATTTCCCGCCCCGAAGTGCACCCAGGCAGGCTGCTCATGAGTTCTGGCGCGCACTGTCCCGATATCAAATTCAGGCATCTCATAGCCTTTGGCTGCCCACTCCGGGTCGATGCCGCCTTTTATATCCAGTAATTTCATCGTCTACTCCTTTTCTGCGCTTCTTTCATGACTCTTCCTTCTGCTTCTCTTTCTCCAGCTTATCCAGCATATCCCAAATCCCCCACAAATACATGATTCCCAAGGCTCTGTCGTACAGTCCATAGCCGGGGCGCACATTACCCGGGCCCTCGCCCCACAGATGCCTGCCATGGTCAGGCCGGATATATCCCGTGAAGCCGCCGTCATGATAAGCCTTCACAATCTCCAGGATCCCTGTATCTCCGTCACAGTCCCTGTGGCTTGCCTCCGAGAAGTCCCCGTTCGGGAAGTGCTTCACATTGCGGATATGGGCGAAGGCGATCCGATCGCAGTGCCTGCGCACAATCGCGGCCACATCATTCTCGGGGTTGGCGCCCAGGCTGCCGGAACACAGTGTCAGACAGTTATACGGGTCATCCACCAGCTTCAAGAATCTGTCCACCGACGCTTCATCCACCAGCAGGCGGGGCAGTCCGAAGATATCCCATGGCGGATCGTCCATATGGATCGCCATCCGAATATCACATTCATGGCAGACCGGCATCAGCTTCTCCAGAAAATACCGCAGGTTCTCCCACAACTTCTCCTTCGTGACCTCACGGTATGCCTCAAACAACTCATCCAGTTTCGCCATCCGCTCCGGCTCCCATCCCGGAAAGGTCATGCCGTTTAGATTGTTCATGATGTAATCCGCCATCTCCTTCGGATCTTCCTTGATCTTCTCCGCTTCATAATACAGCGCGGTAGACCCGTCTCCCACCGGATGGAACAGATCGGTGCGCGTCCAGTCGAACACCGGCATGAAATTATAGCAGATCACTTTGACGCCGAAACCGGACAGATTCCGGATCGTCCGGATATAATTGGCAATATACTGATCCCTCGTCTCCCTGCCTGTCTTGATATCGTCATGGACATTGACCGATTCCACCACATCCATGTTGAAACCGTAGGGCGCAAGCTGCCTGCGCACCCTCTCGATCTCCTCCACTTCCCAGACCTCGCCCGGCATCTTGTCATGGAGCGCCCAGACAATCCCCGTCACGCCGGGAATCTGCCGGATATCCGAAAGCTTAATGTTGTCGTTTCCCTCGCCGTACCAGCGAAAACACATTTGCATTCCCATAGTATCTCTCCTTCCCCCTGCCTGTCACAATCCTGCCTGCCGGCAAAATCTCTTCGTCTCTCCGGATTCTATCTTCCATACGGTTCCGTCAACACTGATCCATACCGGAATTGCGCCGGGATTATATGCCATATCCCCGGCCGCTGAAAATTTCAGATTCCCGGCTGCATTCATATAATCAACAATCTCGATATTCGTGGCATACCAGATATCCTCATGTCCGCCGATCAATTTGCAAAACGCTTCTATCCTGGCCCATTCTTTCTCGTCGTCTCCGAACTCATAGCTATGTCCCCATACATACATCATATAGAGATATTGTGTCTTATGCAGTCCCAGAAAACGCTCTGCATTTTCCATCAGATTGTGGCCGTGATGACAAGTCGCTTTCCATTCCAGATAATTCTCCGGTAATCCGAAATCATCCGTATTGCCGACCACGCGGCTGTACTCAATCCCGCATGCAGGAAGCATCTGCATAATGTCTTTGCTGTAAGAACCATTCGGATAACTCATACCCCGCACCGGATAACCGCAGGCTGCTTCCAATACCTTTCTGTCTTCGATCACCTGCTGCACCACCTGGGAAAGAGGACATCTGGATATCGTAGGATGGGTATAAGTGTGGCAGGAAACCTCATGTCTTTGATAAAGCTCCCTGATCTCCTCAAACCGTACCCTGTCACTCTCTGCTCCGCCAAAAAGAGTCCCTCCGTTAAGATGAAAAGTACCCTTTATACCGTATTGATCAAAGAGAGCTACAAGCCTGCGGTCGTATGTCCTGCCATCGTCATAACTCATTGTAAGTACCTTGTGCCTTCCTTCCGGAAAACATGTGAAAATAGTGGATAGTGTCTTCTCTTTTCTTTCCATAGCCGTTGTTTCCCCTTTTAACACTGTTTTTTTCTGATCTTTATACTGATTTTTCTGATAAATCATAATGCATATTTCCTCATAGCGCTTTCAATCATGGGCAGATACCACTTCTCGTATCCTTCCGCGCCGCTCTCTGTAATATTTCCTGCATTTCCATATCTCTGGCGGCCCCACGCTTCGTCCGTCGGCGGAAGTTCCATCCCTTTCGTCAGGTAGAACCGGTCATACCGCATACCGGATGCGAGAGCGTACACATGCAGCACGTGCTCACCCGCCGATAACTGCATACGTGCTGCCGGCACCCAGCGGTAAATCTGCTCTGCCTCGTAGCGCCACAGCCCGCCGTTTCCGTACAATTCCTCCTGCGGCAGGGTCTTATCGTCCACGCCGATCCCGTAACTGTCCTCCCCCTGCACATTGAACTTCGACAGCATCCAGAGGGTATAGGGTCCTCCCTCACATTGGAATCGATAATGCAGACCGGGAGCAGTTTCCGTCTGCCGGCTGCGTACAGGCTTCCTGATATACATGGCCAATCCGCTTCGTCCGAAGGATTCGCTGCCACAGTGCCGCCACAATTCCCCTGGCTTCTCTGCGCCCGCTACAATGCCCTCTTCCATAAATAAAGCCGCCGACTCCCCGGATTCACACCACGCATACGCACTCTGCGCCAACACTGCCGCCGCATCAATCCTGACGACGCCCTCCTCTTCCGCAAACACACTCTGCCCGCGCTGCAGATACCAGCCAGGCTCCACCTGTGCGGCATACTCCTTCGCCTGTACGACCCGGCAGGACACCGCAAGGCTGTCAGGCTGTCTGCCGCCGCCTGGCACTTCACTGTAATAGACCGGCCGGGGTTTTAGGCGGCAGCTTCCATAGAAATGCTCGCACCAGTCTGTCAGGTTGCATTCGGCAGGCAGCGGCTGCGTGCCTCTGATGCCCGCCAGACTGTTTTCTTTTCTCGGTCCGGTATAGAGCACCATCCGTGAAAAGGCAAAGTAACGGTTCACCGCCCACACGGAGATTCTGTGTCTCCCCGGCTTCTCCACCGGCAGATTTAAGTACAGACGGTCCACGTTATGCAACACGTTCTTCTTCCAGTTTCCTCTCCACTCGTCATTGGAAAAGGATTCCGCAATCCGGATCGGCCCATCATCCAGTGAGATACCGATCCGGATCCTGCCCACGGAATTTAAGGACGGGAACCGGTGAATCTCCAACAGACATGCTCCGGCGCTGTAAGTTACAAAATCATAACACAGCGGTTTTGTCTGCCGCGTCAGTTCCTCCGGTTCTCTCTGCACGCAGACTTCCGTCAGATCTCCCTGCATACGCCCCAGCCTGCGGATCCGTTTGAAATCCCCGGACTGCACGGTGCAGGTTTCCAGTGCCACCAGCCCATCCTCTTCCACCGCGCAGCCTGAGCCTGCCGTCATCTCCATTACCCTGACCGGAATCTTCACGAAACTGCCGTCGTCAACATTCTCCACCACGACCTCTCCCTGACAGTTCCCACAGACCTGCGCCACGCGAACCAGAATCCTTTTCTCCGTACGGATTACATACTGCTCTTCGGAAAGGCTGACCCATACCGGCGCCTACAGCCGCACCGCAAACGCTCCTCCTCCCGTATTTCCGATATCGATCCACTTCTCTCCGGGCGTCGTAAAGCAAAGTTCCTTCTCCTCATTCCAGACATCCACACGCATGGCCGGCTCTCCCGCAACCTTAAGCGGCGGTGTGCATACCGGCATCATTGCCGCCCGCGGCGGCGGAAAACCTTCCGGATTCAGAATGCCGTTCCATTTGCCGCCGCACATCACATGATTATAATAATGCAGAAGCCGTCTTCTGGCATCCTCCGCCTCCCTGGACTTGCCCGTATAACAAGCCGCCGCCTGCATATTACCGCGCTCATACATCAAAGTACTCCTGTCCCCGTAATAGTAAGCCAGGTTGGTAAAATAGGCCGCATGGATCCGCATCAGAACCAGTTGGAAGAAAGCGTCTTTCTCTTTTGCAGGCAGCTTCTCATACAATGCATTGCCCTCCGCCATCATCTCCTCATAACGACGGATCCGCATTGCCGCCTCGTCTCCGTAAGCGGTCTGGGAAAAGGCATCCTGCTCCATATTTTCCACCTTATGCACATTTGTCACCTGCGCGAAATCATGCAGCAGCGCAGCGGTCTTTCGCCCGATCTTTCCGTCAAACATGCGATCGATCCAATCTGCCGTAAAAGCCTCCACGTCTTTCGTAAGCGCCCCTTCTTTCCCGATCTCCCAGGCCAGCCGCAGGAAGAAGGTGATCTCCTGCTCCAACGGCTTTATGGCGCCGCTGTTTAACACCCATAATTTCCGGATTCCCTCATCCCACGCCTTCTGCAGTTCATGCCTCGTATGCGCAAGCGAAATCGAACACAGGAACACATAGGACATGCTCGGCGGCGCCCAGTAGGAATTGTGGTAGTAGATCCCGTTGCCGCCTGTGCGCTTCTTCTCCTTTGCCGAAGGGTAACGGCGGATATACCCGTAATTGTCATTGGCCCACACCAACGTCATATCTTCCGGTACGCACAGGCCATGGTCATATAAGTCCAATACCTCCTTGTAGGGAATAAAAGTCATCATTGTCTCACGCCCCAGCGTGTCATGAAGAATCTCCCGCTGATCGCTGATAATCTTTTCCAGTAAAGCCACTTTGGCGTCACGGATCTCCTCTTCCGTCTTTCCGGCCAGATCCTTCGTCTCGAAACCGGAATCGTGGATGCCCCGCATCCCTAACGTATAACAGACCTCATAGTCCCTGTTCTGCTCCACGCTCTCCCGCCAGTACTCTTTGAGGATTTCCCGGTTCCTGCCCGCAATGGAATAGTCATAAACCGCATCCGTGTACCCTTTCTTCCGAATCCAGGGCTGCCACTCCCGGTTGTTGGAACGCATCAACATATCGCAGTGGGACGTGCCCACCACGATTCCCATCCGTTCCGCCAGCGCGCCGTTTTCCGGCGTCAGATTGAAAGAATTCACATGCATGGCCGGCCAGATATAGTTGGCTTTTAGGCGCAGAAGCAATTCGAAGATCTTCTCATAACTTTTCACACCGATCGTCGCCTCTCCCACATAATTCTGCACCCAGGCTTCCAGTTCTTCCTCATCATTGATAAAGATTCCCCGGTATTCCACCGACGGCCAGTCCGTCAGGCAGTATCCTTCTTCCAGGATCAGTTCCTGCTTCTGTCTCACCGGCACATCCGCAAAGAAGTACCAGGGCGAAACCCCCATCCATTCACAGAATGTGTAGATGCCGTAGATCGTGCCTCTCCGGTCCGTGCCCGTGATATACAGTGTACCGTCCTGCACCTTAAGCCGGTACGCCTCCTTGCGCCAAGTTCCCTTTTCGTCCAGAAAACAGCCCGCCTCTTCGCCTTCTGCCCCTGTTAAAGTCCTGACCACGACAGCCGGAGATCCGGCCGCGTCAGATATCCTGTCCGCAGGCGCTTCCTCCGTAACGACTGCTGTCCCCGGCAGCACCTTTTTCAGATCCTGCGCCAGATTTCCTATGGCAGTCTTTACTGCCTCCGATTCCCCACCGGGGTATCGTAATGTTACCGTCTTTCCCGCTTTCAGGTAAAAGTCCATATTCTCTCCGTTTCTGTGCCGTTTTTGCATCAGTTACGCCAGGACACAGTGTCCAGCTTAACTTAATGACATTGGTCATGACCAGTATCGCATTTTCCATCTGGCAGGAGCATGGAATTTCCCGATTTTTTCTCTGTAAGAACCCGATCGTCATAGACCGCCAGGCAGACCTGCAGAACGGCCTGTGAAACGGCGCAGAAGAGAATCAGGAAAATGATGAATACGGTCATCACCTTTCCGCTCAGCGGCATATCGTAATATTTCTGCAAGATTATTTCCGCATTGCTTCTCCTATTCTAACATGACCGGCACCCATATTTCCAGTATGGATCGCTCCGGAATAAAGCTGCAAAAAAAGTTCCAGCTGTCGTCGGTCACGCCCTCGCTGATAAAGGTCGCCATATTTTCCTTCATGGCATTCTCAATATCCGTCTCGACCAGTGCGTTGGCCTGTAGCTGCTCCGCCGTCAACGGCGCCAGATCCAGATAGTCGTTGGAATACTTCTGCATGATGCCCGCATCCTCATATTTCTGACCATACTCAGTCTTCTCAATCCTGTGTACCGGCCATTTAAAGACAGAATCAATATATTTGCCAGGACCGAAGAAAAGAGTATTGCAACCAGGATAATTCAAAATATCTGCTGTTCCATTATCGGTTGTATTGATCTTACCATCCTCGTCATACCCCCATCCCGTTCCCTGGTCACCAGTACCTTCCTCACCATAATACAGAGAATACATCATTTCTGTCTCAAGCATGGCATCCAAAAGTCTCAAAGATTGCGGAACATAGGCATTCGTAGCGGTGAGAAATGCTCCCGGGGTTGCCATTTCAATATAGCGATATTCGCATGCCCCTTCATCTCCGGGCGTATACAGCGTACAGGTGGCCGCCACACCATCATCAAATCCCATAGCTTTCAATCTCCACGCAGTAAAGAAACCAACATTGCCCTCCTTAAATTTTGACTCTACTGTATTCTGATCCCGAGAGATCATTTCCGGATCCAGAAGCTGCTCGTTATAGCAGGTGTTCAGCCACTCCATACAGTTACGGAAGCTGATCAATAAATTCTCCACATTCAGCACCAGCGTATTCGCGAGCAGCCTTTTGAAATAGTAAGCATTGAAGAACGCTTTAAAATGCTTCAACCCCACCCACGGACTCCCCCCCCCCGATCCCTGCCACCGCCTTATAATTCTTGAACGCGATCTGGATCCCGTACATTGGCAGGTAATTGAAAACGATAAAATAGATGACTGCCGGAAGGATCATCACATAAAGCTGCCAGTTATTTTTCATATAACTTTGAACACTCTGCTTCGATCCGATTCTGCCGGCCTGCGCCTGCTTTTTGTTTTTCATAAGTAACCCCCTTATCTTCTATAGTTAACGACATTGGAAATTTCGTTTCCGGTCTTGCGAAAGCTTCCATAAAATATATGGCTTTCACAGGAACCGAAACGGAAATTTATTTTGTTGTTACTATCATTATAAGGAATCAGGAAATCTGCACCATGGACTTGTCCGTGCAGGGACTTGTAAAAAACCGACGTCCTGAAACCGACGTCCCGTGATAGTTCTTTACGGGTGCCGTTCTTTATGTTAGACTGGATCTATAGTAAACGACGCTAGGAATTGAGAATAGAAATGAGGGCTTCCTATGAAATCAGAAAATCGGCCGTTTCATAATATCCGGGACGAATACAAGATCAATTTCAAGGTCCCGGAGAGACTAAGAAATCTTATGTTGGAAGCAGAAGAAGCCGACATTAGGAATGACGGCAGCTATGATAATCTGGCTGACACCATAGACGTCTATGCCAAGAATTTCTATACGGACGGCCTGATCACCGAAGCACAGTGGGACTATATCGTAACAAGATACCCGCAGGGATAGGAGAAAGCGCAATGTCTATCATACAGTTGAACAACTGCCCTCTAAGCATTAAAAACGGTACCTATGGCGGTGCCGCCGGTAATAAAGAGGGCATTTTATATCAAGAAGAATTATGGCTTGTAAAATATCCTAAAAATATCAAGAATCTGCATAATACAGGCAGTGCATCCTACTCTACAGCACCCTTATCAGAGTATATAGGCAGTCAGGTTTTTCATATTTTAGGGTATGACGTGCATCAGACTTTTCTGGGTGAACGTAATGACAAGCTGGTGGTCGCCTGCAAGGATTTTGCAGTCCATGGTCTGCTCTTAGAGATCCGCACCATAAAAAACTATGCAAATAAAGAACTTTCAGACCTTCTGGAAGAATCTTTTTCTGAGACGGAAAGCAATCATGTCGTAAATCTGGAAGAATTATTGCTTCATCTGCATTACAATCCTATTCTAAAACAAGTGCCCGCCATCCGGGAACGTTTTTGGGAACAGGCTGTGATCGATATTTATATCAATAACAACAATCGCAATAACGGTAACTGGGGAATTTTGAGAAGCACCACAGGGATCGATTCTCTCGCTCCGATCTTTGATAACGGCGGATGTCTTCAAACCAAGATATCCGAAGAGAAAATAAATGCTGTTCTGTCCAACCGGTCCATGGCCATGAAAAATGCCTGTAACACGCAAACCGCCTATGGAACAGGCGGTCATACGCTTTCTTCCGTAAAATTTCTGGATCTGTATGAAGCACATGCAGGCCTGCGTAACGCCCTGTTAAAGACGGTACCCCTGATTCAACAGAAAGAGAAACAGATCACAAATATGATCTGCTCCATTCCTGAAAAGCATACGCTGCAAAACGGTTCAGAGATTGATGTCTGCAGCCGCAGCCGAAAAGAACTGTATCTGCTGCAAATGCATTCCCGGCTGCAGAATCTGTTGGAACCATACTATAAAAAGGCCGAAGGGACGTTACCTTCCACAATTCCTGTGTGATCACTGTTATCATACCTGATCTATACACTTCACCATGATCTGATCCAGAACAAGCCTTCCGCCTCCCCGTCGCTTCCGTCAGCAAAAGTAACTTCCACCGCGATTTTTCCACCGGCACCCGAAAAGGAATACACCGCAAACTCATCCGGCCCAAGCGCCAGTCCGTAACGGTCCCAGCCGCAGTCGAACGCAAACGCCTTCTCCCCGGCAGGATGCATCTCCATGGAGGTATGCTTCCGATAAGGCTTCGCCCCGTGGCAGCAGCCATGAAAGGATCGCCCCTCTCCCGGAAATTCATCAAAATCCACCGCCTGCCCTGATCCCGCAGCAGCTCTGGCTCTGTCACATTTTCTGCCACAGCACCTCCATGCAGAGCCGTCACAGAGCGCATAATTCCCGCCGGAAATACAAAGCGTCTTTCCACCCACAAGACAGTCCGCAATCTTCTCCCTGCTCTTTACGCCGCATGGGGCAAAACTGTCATATTTTGGCTCAAAACAGATCCTCCTTCGCCGGACTGGCCTTGCCATACACCCTCCCCTGTCATGAATAAAAAATGCACCCCAGAACCGCCGCCAGTGACAGCAACGCGACAGGCGGGAAATCCTTTTTCCTGACAGCCTGGTACAACACAGTGACAAGCCCCAGCACAGACAACAGGACGCATGCCGCCGGGTCAATCGCTAAGAAAACGCTTCCTATACCCTGTGTTTCTGCCATATGGCGGGATACCCCGGAAGGAATACATATGGAAACTGCCATATAGATGCCCGTAGCGAGGATCACCCCCATTAAGCACGGCTTTACCCCTTTCAACACAGCCTGCACCTTTTTACGTTTCAGGAAATTATGGAACAGGACCGTAACTGCCAGCAGGATCAAAAACGAAGGCAGGACTACGCCGGTTGTCGCAGCCAGCGCCCCCAGGAAGCCTCCCTGCTTACTTCCCACATAAGTAGCCATATTTACCATGATCGGACCGGGCGTGGACTCACTCAGCGCGATAAGATTTGAAAACATCTCCGCATCCATCCACTGGTTCTCAAGGACTACATCCCGGATCAGGGGAATCGCGCCGTATGCACCGCCAAAGGAAAACAAACCTATTTTCAAAAAAGCAGCTAGCAGCTTTATGTAAATCACAGAACATCCCTCCCCGCTTTTTTATTTCCCTGCCTCCCAAAAAACGCCAGACCAATGAAACCGCTGCAGATAATAAAATATACCGTGGAAATATGCATCCCGGCAATATTCATGGCGAATGCGGCAAGGAAAAAGAAAATGACAAGGAATATCTGAGCCTTTCTATCCGGGGATTTTTTCATCATCTTCCGTATCATCCTGACTGCCGCCTGTATGATCAGAATGGAAACCGCAATCCGGATTCCCCTGAAAGCCTTCTCAATCATCCCGACAACCAGCATATTTTCAAAAAAAGCAGAAATGGCAAAAAGCAGAAGGAACGATGGGAGAACCATGCCGACGGTCGCAAAAAACGCGCCTTTCATACCGGCCAGTTTATATCCCGTATAGGTGGCGCAGTTTATCGCGATCGGCCCCGGCGTGGATTCCGCAATGACCGTGACATCCATCAGCTCATCTGCTGTGAGCCATTTTTTCTTCTCGACACATTCATAATCCAGCAGGGAGAGCATGGCATACCCGCCGCCAAACGTAAGCGCCCCTATTCTGCCAAAAGTCAGAAATAAATCCATGATCTGTTTCATCCGTCTCTACACTCCTTTTCCGTCATATGACGATAACATAATAAGCCAGAACCCCGCAGAATGCAAGATACTATGAAATTTATAAGTAACCTGCTCCCTCCCTGGTTTATCGGAAATCAGCATCAATGTGACTTCGTCACAGAATCAAAAGGTTTCTCCCCGTATAATAAAGAAAAACAAAAGGAGTTTTACCATGGCAAAAAAGAAAGCGGCTGTCAGCATCCGGGAATGCGTTGCCTGCGGATGCTGCATAAAAGTCTGCCCGCGAAACGCAATCACTGGCCTACCTGATCCTTGGATTTTTTAATATCCTCCTTGCATGGCTGGGGCTTCTCTGCTTTTTTATCCCCCTTGCCATAGCGGTTGTAAAAGGCAATAAGGCTTACTGCAACAAATATTGCGGCAGAGGCCAGCTATTTTCCCTGATCGGCGGCAGGTTCGGCCTGTCACGGAAAAAGGATATCCCCGGCTGGATGAGATCCGGTTATTTCCGATATGGATTTTTGATATTCTTCTTTGCAATGTTCTTCCTTATGCTGTGGAACACCTGGCTGGTCTTCGCCGGGGCAAAAAATCTTGGCACCGCAGTAACACTGCTATGGACATTCAAGCTCCCATGGCATTGGGCTTACCATGGAACCCTGTTCTCTGACGGTGTCGCCCAGTTCGCTTTCGGCTTCTACAGCGTGATGCTCACCTCCACCGTACTGGGATTTTTGACCATGGTCTTATTCAAACCCCGATCCTGGTGCGTATACTGCCCCATGAGGACAATGACACAGCTTATATGCAAAGCAAAAAACGGGACTGCGTCACAGAAACAGTAAGCAGGATATGATACTCTGCCAACAGATAAAAAGAAAGGAAGGTACTGATTATGTCTATAATCCATGTAAACAAAGACAACTTCGATTCTGTAAGAACCAGCGAAAAGCCCGTGCTCCTGGATTTCTACGCCGACTGGTGCGGTCCCTGCCGCATGGTATCCCCCATAGTGGAAGAGATCGCGGCGGAAAACCCGCAGTACCTGATAGGCAAGATCAACGTAGATAAAGAACCGGAACTGGCACAGAAATTCCATGTCATGAGCATCCCCACACTGGCTGTGATCAAAAACGGAAACGTCATAAGCCAGTCGGCAGGCGCAAGACCGAAAGCAGATATCCTCGCCATGTTAAAGGGCTAGATCACGGAGGCGCTTTTTGTCAAGGATCGTAACGCCGCCCCTGGAAACCTCCACAATCCCTTCACCGGCAAAATATTTCAGCATCCGGGATACCACTTCACGGGCAGAACCCATATACCGGGCAATCTGCCCGTGCGTCAGCGCAATAGTATCTGAACCGGTCCTTGCTGATTCATCCGAAAGGAAGATTGCCAGACGTTTATCCATGCTCATAAACAAAACCTGCTGCATCACCCACATCACATCCGAAAAACGGCTGACCGCAGTTTCCAGCGCAAATATGCGGATGTCCTCCTCCGCGTCTGCGAATACATCAAATGTGACAGCATCCAGCACGCAGGAGGCAGACAGCATACACAAGTCGCCTCTATGCAGACGGTAAAGCGTGATTTCCTTTCCTTCTATGAAGTGCTATACTATGACTGTGTTAGTAGTTCTGAAATTCCCCCTGTGCATAATGCATGCGCCTGAAAAAAGCAACGCATACCACCCATGTAACCGGTTCACAGACGCATACCGCCATATACCCCGCAGCCGGAACGATCCAATGGGCAAATACCACCTTCCCGGCCAGTTCCGGTGCGCTGCACAAAAGCGGTGAAACCGAATGCTGCATTTTCCCCGTAATCTCCGCCCTTTCCCGCCTGTTCGTCAAAACGCCGCCGGCTCCATGTTCTCTGCCATCTCGCCATCCCCCTGGCAGCACACCGCCGCCCGGTATCCGGGGATCTCCCCGTATTCCTTCATAGGATATACCGCATCGTCAAAGCTATGCTCCACCCGGACTATGCCCCTCTCGTCCTCCACGATTGCCGAGAACGCGTTAAGCGGCAGCGTCATTCCTCTACCCGTCACCTTGAGGAAGCTCTCCTTCATCGTCCAGATGCGGAACATTCTCTGCGTAATCTCCTCGTCCTCACACTCCTGTACATCGCAGGCCGTGCTTTTCCCACTATCACATTCTCTGCTATCCGCAGCACAGGCATTCCGCGACAAACGCGTACAACGATCAAGAAAAACCGGCTCCCCGGCCCTGCTTTGTTCACCGTATAGAAATGCCCGCTCCGGCGCTGTAAAGAAGCGTTCCGCCACCTTAAGCCGCCCCGGCCTTACCCGCTCGATATCATTGCCTACGGGACGATCCCCGATACTGCACATGGCATAGTCCCCCGAGTGGGACAGGGAGAAATGGATCTGCGGGTAATCCCGAAGCGCCGGCTTTCCCCACTCGCCAGACACGTATTCCATATCCCGCTCCTTAAGTCCCTGCCCGTAACATCTCAGTGCATAATCCAGGGCAAGGCCCGCACCCAGGCTCCTGCGCTTATCCGTCTCCTGTTTTTGCTGCGCGATCTTCTGCTGCCTGTAAGGTGACAGGAGGCTGGCTTTTTTCCGGAAAAGCGTCTCGTCTTCAAACTGTGTCACATTCATATAGTATGTGTGGATCATAAGATTCCTACCTTCTGTTTCGGTCATGCGGATACCGATGCATGGAACGCCGCACCCGGTCGTCCTTGACACCGCTGTGATAACATTCCTGGCAGATCGGGAAATCGTAATCCCAGGGCAGTGCCACGCCGCAGCCCCGGCATTTTTTCTCGAACTGCCCTTTGTCGTCCTCCAACATCTCCCCGATCACGGACTGGGCCCACTCCCTGTTCACCGCCACCTCTTCCTTGTCGATCTCCCAGTTCATCCTGCCGGAAAACTGGGTATACAGGTCAAGCTGTTTGTAATAGGACTCCAATCCTTCCAACGTAAAGTCCTGGGGCAGCATCGGACAGTTGTGATCCTCCGTCGGCTTCTCACAGTACCACAGCCACAGACGCAGCACTTCTCTGTCCTTCACATCGAAGGGGCAGGTGATCAGGGACAGCACGAACTTCCTGTCCTCCATATAAGACAGCTTCTTACGGTAATTCTTCAGATACCGGTACTTCTTCACGCTCTCCGCCATGGAGATCTTGTCGTAGAAAGCCAGATTCTTCGTACCTTCCCAGGCCTCGATGATCTCATCCAACTCCATGTCGATATCCAGAAGCACCTCCGGGAATCCCGTCCTCGCTTTGGTGAGCGGCTGCAGCGGCTCTTCCAGCTTCTTGCCGATATACTCCACATCCATCGCCGACTGCACATAACCCACATCATAGTAGCCATACCGTCCGGCGCGCCCGGCAATCTGCCTGATCTCCTCCGCCTCAAGGCGCCGCTTGTCCGTGCCGTCAAACTTGGACGTATTCATGAAGACCACCCGGCGGATCGGCAGATTGATCCCCATTCCGATGGCGTCCGTGGCTACCACCACCTGATTCACACCCTCCGTAAAAAGGCGCACCTGTTCCCGTCTCGTCTGAGGCGGCAGATTGCCGTAAATGACGCTGGCCTTGATTCCCCGGCTTTCCAGAGTGGCTGCAATGGCCAGTACATTTTTCTTGGAAAAGGCGATCAAAGCGTCTCCCGGCTCCACATCCTTGCTCATATCGAAACGCTTCGGGATAAATTCCAGCCTGGTGTTGCGCTCATGATAAACCGTCTCGTAAGAGTCGCCGCACCGCTCGATCATCTTAGTAAGAAGCGGCTCTGCCGTGCCGGAGCAGCACACATGGATCTCCTCCGCCCGGATGCCGAGAATGGCCCTCGTCCAGAAACTGCCCCGGTTCTCATCCGCCATCATCTGGGCCTCGTCGATCACTGCGATATCGTAAATCTCACGGATATCCATGATCTCTACCGTGGACGCCTGTACGAAACTGCCCGGCGTGCGGATCGATTCCTCTCCGGTAACCATACTGCAGGGAATGCCTGCCGCCGTCATCCGGTCATAGACCTCCAATGCCAGCAGACGCAAAGGGCCTAAATAAATACCATGATATGCCTGCTTCAACCGCTGCAGCGCCTGATAAGTCTTGCCGCTGTTGGTAGGTCCTATGTGCAGGATAAAATGGCGCTGCATACCTCTGGCCTCCGGATACTGTTTCTCCGGCTCCGCCTCCATCAGTTCCTCAATGCGCTGGCCCACCAGATACTGCATGTACTCTTCCTTATAGATCTCATAGAGAGACCTGGACCGCAGCAGCAGCGCCGCACCCGGCATATGCACGATATCTTCCGGATTCGCGCCCGCCGCCATCTTATGCAGAAACGTAATATCCAGTCTGGCCAGCATTCTCAGAACATGTTTGTATTTCTTAAGCAGCCTGGTCTCTTTGCCTGCCACCGTATAACCGATCGCCGCCGTCTTCTTGTGCAGTTCCTTCATATCGGCCAGTACCTGGTGGTTCTCCTGTCCCTTCTTGCGGGCGATACGCCGCTCCAGCTGCCCGATCTGCTTCTCGCAGCCCTTGATAAACCGCCGGTGCTCCTTATCGCTAAATTCCAGGAAAGTCTGCAGATAGACCGCCCACACGGCTTCCGGAAGATCCACGGGATTCTGCTCCTTCTCCTCTTCCGCTCCTTTGGCCGCCACATCCGCCCGGTCAGAAGTTTCCTGCTGATCATTTTGCTCCTGCCGGCTGCTTATCGTATCCTGTTTTGTATATCTTCCATGTCTTGTGTGTCTTCTTGCCATAATTATCTTCCATTCTATGATCGTTCTGTCCCGGATACCGTGTTTCCCATCTCCACGGATCCGTTCTCCTTCATCTGATCCAGATTCCCCTTCTCCACGGATCTATTCTCCTTCATCTACCCCAGGTTCCCCTTCTCCACGGATTTGTTCTCCCTCATCTGATCCAGGTTCCCCTTCTCCACGAACCCGTTCTCCTTTATCTGCTCCAGGTACGCCGTCACTTCCTCCGGGGCGCCTTCCAACAGATAATTGCGTCCGCCTGTCTGCTGCAGCTGTGGATGCAGGAACATCCGCCGCAGTTCCTCCCCTGCCTCCATCACTTCCTCCTGCAGCTCTCTGGCGGAAACCCGGATTGCCCCGGCGCCCATGATGATCAGCTGTTCGAGTCCGTCGGAGGTGGCCACACGGACATGATGCTTTCTGCCGATCTCATGCGTCACCTTCTCAATGTACTGATCCGCAGTCTCCGCCTCCTTCGTATAGACCACATCGATATTGTGATAACGGACCGTACTGCCCGGATTTCCCTTTACCTTATAGGCGTCAAATACCAGGATCAGATGTATCTTACGGTACCCCTGATAATTGCTCAGAATATCCATCAGCCTGCCTCTGGCGCCGTCCAGACTGACCTGCGCCAGTTCCTTCAGAAGATCCCAGGCAAAGATGATGTTATAACCGTCCACTAACAGGTATTCTTCCTGCGGCAAAGCACTCTGTCTGTTGCCGCCTCCGTTTCTCTCTTTTCCCACGGGTTCGGAAGGCCGTATGGTCCTCGCCCACCCCTGTTTCTTCCGCTCCTTCGTTCCATAGGTGCGGGCCATGATCTCGTCGATCTCATCCTGTCCGATCACATCCGCCACGGATCCCTGGCTGCGGACGTCCCGCCTGCTGCCGTACCGGACCGCGTACCCGCCGTTCTCTTCCTCTGCGCCTGTTTCCCACGCATCCTGCGCACTGTATCCGTCCTGCCTGTCGCCGTCCTGCAAGCCTGTCAGCGCGCTTTCCAGATGCATATACGCCTCCACCTGATCCCAGGGCACCACAAATCCCGCCCCATGGGCACAGAAAACGGAACCGCAAGGATTCTCCACGTCATGTTCCGCCTCGTAGCCGATGGCAGCGATCACTTCCTCCGTGTTATGGCAGGGCGCATATCCCTTCAATTCCATGAATAATCTGCCTTTTCCGCCGGAATAGGCCCGCACCTGGGCCTGATAGCCCGTCATCTCGGACACCGGCACCGTACCCTGCAGGACGGCACACTCGCCGTCTGTCTCCGGCGCCTCGAACTTCCCCGCCCGGCTCTGCAGATCCGTCATCCCTCTGCCGATCAGGGCAAGCGGCAGTTCCAGCCGGAAAGAATAGACCGGCTCCAGCAGCACACTGCGGGCCTTGCACAGCCCCTGTCTGACTGCCCGGTAGGTGGCCTGCCTGAAGTCCCCGCCCTCGGTATGCTTCTTATGGGCTTTCCCCGCAGCCAGTGTGATCCGCATGTCCGTGATCGGGGCACCCGTCAGCACCCCCGGATGTTCCTTTTCCTCCAGATGGGTCAGCACGAGCCGCTGCCAGTTCCGGTCCAGATCATCCTCGCTCACTGCCGTGGCAAACTGCAGCCCGGATCCCGGCTCTGCCGGTTCCAGGATCAGATGTACCTCCGCATAATGCCGCAGCGGCTCGAAATGACCTATCCCCTCCACTCTGTCGATGATCGTCTCCTTGTAGACGATACTGCCCTCGTCAAAGGAAACCTCCACGTCAAAACGCTCCCGGATCAGATTCCGCAGCACCTCGATCTGCACTTCCCCCATCAGCTGTGCGTGAATCTCATTCACCTGCTCTTTCCAGACAAGATGCAGCTGCGGTTCCTCCTCTTCGAGTTGACATAACTTCTCATACATACGGTGCACGTCACAGCCCTCCGGCAGTCCGATCCGATACGTCATGACCGGCTCTGTCACAGGCAGCACCGTCCCCCGTTCCGCACCCAGACCCTGCCCGCAGAATGTGGAAGACAGTCCTGTCAGCGCACAGACCATCCCCGCACAGGCCTCCTGCACCGTCGTATATTTACTGCCCGAATAGACGCGGATCTGATCCACCTTCTCTTCCCGCAGTGTCGATACGCCGCTGTTGGATTCAGCGCTCTCTCCCACCGGGATCGCCTGCTTTACGCGTAACGTGCCGCCCGTCACCTTCACATAAGTCAGCCGGTTTCCCTGGGCGTCCCTGGCGATCTTATAGACCCGCGCACCAAACGCCGGTCCATACGCCGGCGCTTTCGTATAGGTAAACAGACCGTCTAACAGCCTGTCAATCCCCTCCGCCTGCAGGGCTGACCCTCCATAACAGGGAAATAACCTGCGCTCTCCGATCAGTCCGGCGATCGCAGCATCATCGACCGGCTCTCCCGTCTCCAGATACTGTTCCAGAAGCCCTTCATCGCAGACCGCGACCTCCTCGTAGAAGGCCTCGTCCTTGTGTCCGAACTTCACGATCCGCTCATCCAGCTTTTCTTTCAATTCCGACAACAGACTGTCCCCGTCTGCGCCCGGCTGGTCCATCTTATTGAGGAAAAGGAAAACCGGCACCCGGTAACGCTCCAAAAGACGCCACAGCGTCAGAACATGCCCCTGCAGGTCGTCCGCCGCGCTGATGACCAACACCGCATAATCCAGCACCTGCAGCGTCCTCTCCATCTCCGCCGAGAAGTCCACGTGTCCCGGCGTATCAAGCAGCGTGATCCCCATCCCCCGCCACTGCACCTGCGCCTGCTTGGAAAAGATGGTGATGCCCCTGTCGCGCTCCTGCACATCCGTATCCAGAAAGGCGTCCCCATGATCCACCCGCCCTAGCCTGCGGATCTGCCCGCCCGTATACAGAATGCTCTCCGCCAGCGTCGTCTTTCCCGCATCTACATGGGCCAGCAGACCCGCACATATATGTTTTACCGGCTCCCGGGATTCCTTTTCCTCTGCCTGTCCGCCCATGAAAATCCTCCTCTCGTGGAAATATACTTTGTTAAGTATACCACAAGAGGAGGTCGTAGTCGAATATTATGTATTGTTTTCATACAGAGTCAATATTGATACAATTCCACATACAGACAAGCCGCTTCATCTCCAAGATGCAGCACGATCTGTTCATCACCGTTCAGAGTTCTCTCACTCTCCCATTCTCCACTGCGCATACTGCCCTCCTGCAGCTTCAGGATACCGGCCTGTGTACGTTCTCCCGGCTTCGTCCGAAAGGACAGCGTGCACATCATGCCCACGATCAGGAATCTGTTGTTCTCCAGTTCAAAGACCACCCCGGAGGAGACCGGCTGTGCCGGAATCTGCGGCAAATAGGAAACCACAAGATCGTATTCCCGAAACCGCAGAAAGATCCCTCTCTCCGTCCCTGAACGCTTCATATAACTCTGCATACGCTCTGTGCCACGGTACTGCAGATACAGCGGCCTGATCTGTCCGATCACTTCATAGACCCTGCCCAAATACTTTTTGCCTCCCTCCGTTTCAAATACGGCCGGGTCGATCTGCAGCGCCTGCATCACATCCGAAGGCGGCTTGCGGATCTCCTCCTGCTCCCTGCCAAGATCCTCAATCCCGAAAGGAGAGTAACACAGCGCGTGGCATTTCATAAATGCATACAGACAACAGGAAGCGGTCACTGCATCCTTTCTGGTCTCCGGGATAAACAGCGGATTCCCCTCATAACCGTATTCCTCCATCACTTCTGCAGTATTGGGCAGATAGATATCCGGCGCCAGTGCGAACAGGGACGGTGCAGCTAGTTTCCAGATCCGGTGTACCTCTTTCACCGGACCTCCGGACGGATAAGACCCTGCATACCAGGGAAACTGTTTTAACCAGGCATTGGTATAGCAGGGCAGCGGATACCGCTCTTGTCCTGCAGCCGTTATCCTTTCGACGGCGACGGCAAAATAATATGCCATAAAGTACTCCCCGGCATCCTCACCAAAGGCAGTCCGCCAGTCTCCGCTCACTTTGTACGCCTCCGCCAGCGCCTCCGGAATCTGACAGGCAAATTCCCTCTCCGTTTCCTTTCCATAATCCCGGTCCGTCCCCAGCAGGCCGATCTCATTCTCCACCTGCATGGCAATCACCGTAGTATGCTCTTCATCCACTGTCCGGATATGTTCCATCACTGCCGCAAATGCCGCCTTATCACGCTCCACCGCCCTGCGGCAAAACGGCGAGATCGCATTCATTCTTTCTCCACTGGCTGTGACTGTCCTGAAGTAAACTGCCTGATCCTCTTTCATCCATCCCGGCACATACATGGATTCTCCGTTCTTCCAAAGTCCGAACCAAAGAAAGATCAGATGCATTCCCCGTTCCAGCGCCTGACCGATCAGTCCGTCTATCAGTGTAAACCGGTAGCATCCCTTCTCCGGCTCGATCGTTTCCCAGTATAAGGGGACGATCAGCGTATTCAAATGCATCCCTTCTATTTTTGCCCAAACCTGCGTCTCCATGGATTCCAGGCTGTACGCTGCCGAATTATGTACTTCTCCGGCCAATGCCAGGAACGGTTCATCGTCCACGTACATTGTGGGAATCCCCTGAACCCTTCGAATTTCCGGTATATGTTTTTTCCTCATGCCAACCTCCCTATTTCCAAATACTGCTGTCTTCTCTCCCTTAGCCTGCCAGGGAAAGTTATCCTTTCACGGCCCCGATCGCAATACCTTTCACAAAATATTTCTGTAAAAAGGCATACACTACCATGATCGGAAAAACACCAAGAACCGTAAGTGCCATCCGCACCGATGTAGACGGGATATTGGCCGCCGCAATACTGCCTCCCGCAGCCGCTGTTTTCTTCAGGGCGTCCATGTTCCGCTGAATATTGGTCAGCAATACCTGTACGCTGTACAGCTTATCATCATTGATATAATAAAGTCCATTCGTCCAGTCATTCCAATAACCTAGTCCGACCAGCAATCCTATCGTCGCCAGGATGGGCATTGCCATGGGAAGAACGACCCCATACAGAATCCTGAATTCACTTGCCCCGTCGATCCGCGCCGCCTCGATCACCGCATCCGGAATATTGGCATTAAAATAAGTGCGCATCATAATCACGTTAAAAGCGCTCAGAAGCAGATTCGGTATCAGCAACGCAAAGATCGTATTCTGTATGTGGAACGTACGGGTCCACATGATATAGGACGGCACGAGGCCACCGCTAAACAACATCGTAAAGAACAGAAAGAAGGCAAAGAAACTTCTTCCCGGCAGTTCCTTCCTGGACAGCGGATACGCATAAAGAGTCGTGATCAGCAAATTCAGGAATGTCCCCGCCACAGTCACCACAATAGAAATGCCATAAGCCCGTAACATCGCTCCCGAACCGGACAGCAGATACTCATAAGCATACGTACTGAACTGTCTGGGAAAAAATGAATAGCCGTTGATGATCAGGGATTCTTCTTCCGTAAAAGAAGAGGTCAGCAGCAGTACAAACGGCGCCAGACAGCAAACTGCGATCACCACCATTACCATATGTGCAAAAATCTGAAAGCCCTTTCCTTTTTCCACCATAGTTTTCTTCTCCTCCCGCGTAATGTCAAATACTTCTCCTTAAAACAACGAGCTCTCCCCGTCAATTCTGCGCACGATCAGATTTGCCGTCAGCACCAGAATACATCCCACGACAGACTGGTATACACCGGCCGCAGAGGACATACCGATATTATTCGTCTGCATAAGTCCCCGGTAAACATACGTGTCAATCGTGTTTGTCGTCTCCAGCAATGCGCCGGAATTCATGGGAACCTGATAGAACAGTCCGAAATCCGAGCGGAAAATATTGCCCAGATTCATCAATACCAGAATAATAACCGTCGACCTCAGGCATGGCAGTGTCACATTCCTGATCCGCTGCCAGCGATTCGCCCCGTCCACTGCTGCCGCCTCATACAGACTATGATCGATGCCGCAGATCGTGGCATAATACAGGATACAGTTATAGCCGAGCGCCTTCCAGATATGTACGAAGATCAGCAAAAACGGCCAGTATCTCGCCTGATTGTACCAATCGACAGACGTCAGCCCAAGCGCCGGAAGAACCGACTGGTTGACAAATCCGGTTCCATTGCTTAGGAAGAAAAAACCAGATAGCTGACTACCACCATGGAGATCAGAAAGGGAATCAAAATAACCGTTTGATAAGCCTGCTTGGCCTTTTTACTGACGATCTCATTCAGAATGATGGCCACTGCAACCGCCAAAACGACATCCAGAGCGATAAAGGCCAGATTATACAAGATGGTATTGCGTGTGATCAGCCATGCGTCATTCGTTTTAAACAAAAACGCAAAATTTTTCAGACCAACGGACGGGCTTCTGTATATGCCGTCCCGGACATTGTACTGCTTAAATGCCACTACAATGCCCGCCATGGGAATATAGTTATTGATGACAAGATAGAAAAACCCGGGCAGAAGCATGATATACATGGGCCAGTAACGTCCCGCTCTCTTCCATTTCATTTGCATATTTCTCCTCCATTCCGAAACGTTTCTCCGTGTGATCGCGGACCGGAACCCCGGTCCGCTCTACAGACTCCTTATTGCTGTCCGGCCAGGAACGCATCCAGCTGAGACTGTTTCTCGGCAATAATCGTATCCATACCGGCAGCCTTCAGTTCTTCGTTAAATTTAGGCAGCGCTTCTTTCGGATCCAGAACACCCCAGCGCAGGCCGACTTCATATTTGCTGATCACATTTCTGCAGGCAGTCATCTCATTTACCACGCCCGAACTGTCGAAGCGGAATCCCATTGCAGGACTGCGGTGCGCTTCCTCGCAGAATTTCTCCAGCTGCTCCCATTTATCCAGATCGTCTCCCTCGAAGACAGGCGTGATCCGCCCGTTAGGCCATGCCTAGTCCAGGGAGTCATAAGTACTGCCCTCAACAGGTCTGATGACCTTTTCACTGTCGTCGACATAGGTATAATTTTTCTCAACAATCCCATTTACAAAAAGATTGGAGATCTCCGGATCCGTAAACATCAGGTTCCAGAGCTGCATGGCTTTCTCAGGGGACTCGCATACCGAAGGGATAAAGAAGGAATTGCCGCCTCCGTCAGATGCCATAAAAGGTTCCACCAGACCGATCAGAACGCCCTCCCGTTTCCATCCCTCACGAAGCTCCTTCTCTTTGCCCGGTTTCACATTGTCAAAACTTGCAAACCCGACCGTACCACATGGATTTGCTTCATTAAAAGTAGTCGCATCAGGCAGTATCAGTCCTTCCTGATTCCATTGATACATCATCTCACAAAATTCTCTGTAAGAATCCGTCTCAAACAGATTCACGACCGTCGTACTGTCCTCAAACACATTCTCGAGAACCCCACAGGCATCCCAGATTCCCGGACCGAGCGCATCAAAGGCAAAAGTCTTCTGCATTCCTCCGCCCTCCCATGTGGGAACGAGTGGATAAAGATTCTCCCTTTCTTCCTTCACCCGTACAAAGACATCATGTACATCATTGATTGTTTTAATGTCCGCAGGATCGATATCCAGTTCTTCCAGAACATCCTTCCGCATGGCCGTACCATATCCAACCGCGAAATCCTTCAGATTTGGAATCGAATATAAGGTATTGCTTATTTTACCAAAGATGATCATGTCTTCCCCGACCAGCTGCAGGGCTTCCTGCGCATATTCTTCCGCCAGATCATCCAACGGCATCGCCATACCGTTATTGACGAGAGCGTTCAAACCACCCGGGTAAGAATGTGCATTGACAAGATCCAGTTTCTCTCCCGATGTAAGCGCCAGATTTAATTTCTCTCCGTCACTGTTGCGGACAAGCTCCACCTCCACACCGATCTTCTCCCGTGTGATCTCACTGACTGCTTCCGCAATGGCATCACACTCTTCCGATGTCGAAGTATACCCGTATCCCCATACGCGAAGCTTCACGATCTCATCATTGTCCGCTGCCTGCCTTTCCTGCTTCTCCTCACCTCCGGCATCCGATACGACGTTCTTCACGTCGGATTCTTTGCCGGCATCCGCACCTGCTTCTTTATTCTGTCCGCAGCCTGCGAGCGTTGTCATTGCCAGTGCTGCGGCAAGCAGCATGGCCTTTCCGGATTTCTTTTTCATAGTAACCTCTTTTCTGCACCGTATCTTAATTCTTTTACGGGGTCTGTGCATACGGTGCCGGCACAAACTCCCGATCAGTGTTGTCATTATTGTATCTTCTTTGCAGAGTGTTTCTCTGCCGCTTATCCTTTATGCATTATCAGTAATCCTGAAATTTGCTGCACTGTGTCGGCAGCATTGTTCATAATGCGACTTTTCATTGTTATGTTTCCGACTTTCCACCCATAGAATCCCGGCATATGTGGTATACTATAGAAACTGCCCTGATGAAGCAAAATGTGTGCAGAAACGGAGACTGCTATGAATCGATATCGAAAAACCGAGACCATCCTTTCTTTTCGAAAGATTGCCCTGCTTGTCATGTCCGGTATTGCCATTCCTCTGCTGATCGTAATCCTCCTGTTTGAATGGACCACCGCCCGAAATCATCGGATAAGCATCGGCACGGCATACCGCAGCACGCTTGCTGCCTACCGGGATGTCGTAGAGGATTCGCTGACTACCGCACAAAACTATATTGCGGAGACTGCGGCCAACAGCATTGATTTTCAACTTGCCGTCCATGCCAAAAACAAAACAGAATTTTATCTTGCCGCCAACGAACTCGAAAAGCAGTGCCGTACGCTTCTGCAGGCACACGATCTTATCGGAGGCTTCTATATTTATTCCTCCGCTTTCGATTACTGTCATACGGTCAATACGGCAAATTATCCGCACAAGGATCTGAGCACGATCCAGAATGCCGTCAGGAGCGCTGCCGCCTTAAACAGCGTCACCACCGGATGGATCCCTCTGGCGCTCTCCGACAGGACCGTATTCCTGTATACGTTCACGACACGAGGCAGCGTCCTCTCCACCATGGCCGATCCTACCCGGCAGATCTATTCCGGTCTGGAAACAGGCAGCAGGATCTTCTTTACGATGAAAGACGGTACGCCCCTTTCTCTGGAAGCTGCCTTCAAAGACCCTGATTTTCCTGCGCCAATAGACTGGAACCATGTCTACCGCTGCAATACAGGGAACAGCTTCGATCTCATCTGCCTGTCCCTGCACCCACTTTCCGCCTATATCGTATACGCGGTCCCGCACGAAACCTTTTTCGGACAGCTAAGCGCCATGCAGCGTTTCCTGATGATCCTTACCCTCTGCCTGCTGCTCTCCATTCCTGTCAGCTGGCTGTTGCTGCGCAATCTCCTCCTGCGTCCGCTCGACAGTCTGACCGAAACGACACAGGCAATCAAAACCGGACATACCGACACCCGGGTTCCGCAGGATTCCAATCTATACGAAGTAAACGCCATCGCCGGAACCGTCAACACCATGCTCGATACCATCCAGCAACAGAAGATTGCGGCATATGAGCAGGAATTATCCGTCCGCGATCTGCGGCTGCAGTATCTGCAGCTGCAGCTTCGGCCTCATTTTTTCCTGAATTGCCTGAACCTCATCTACTCACTGGCCGAAGAAAAGAAATACCATGCCCTTCAGGAACTGACTCTGAATCTGTCTGCCTACCTGCGGAATACTTTAAAGGATAACTCCAAACTGATCGCGCTGTCCTCCGAACTAAATTCGGTGGAAAGCTACATCCGCATTCAGGGCATCGGAACGCAGTATCCGCCTAAGCTTGTCCTGTCCGTACAGCCCGATGCGGCGAATAGTCCGGTGCCCTCACTCAGCATCCTCACCTTCGTGGAAAACGCCGTGAAACATGCCTCTTTGATCGATACGGCACTGGTGATCCGTATCAAATGCACTCTGCTTGTCAGCAAGGAAGGCAGCTATCTGAATATCACGATCTGCGATAATGGCGGCGGTTTTTCTCCGGAAAAACTGGATGCACTCAACAACCCCTCACACGCCCCGGCTGCCGAAGACGGGCATATCGGAATCCCCAATATCCTGCACCGCCTGCGGTTCCTATACGGCACACAGGCCACCGTTTCCTTTCGAAACAATTCCTACGGTGCGCGTGTGGAACTGTTTATTCCCGTCCGCGATACTATAATAAGACCAGGAGGTGTTCTCTCTTGACTGTACTGATGGTAGACGACCAGATCAGCATACTAAGCGGACTGATCTCCGGCATAGACTGGGATGCTCTGGGCATTACGTCTATCCGGACCGCAAGCAATGCCCTGCAGGCCCGGAAGATTCTGACAAATGAAGCTGTTGACATCCTGCTGTGCGACATTGAAATGCCTGCCGAAAACGGGCTCTCACTGCTCCGTTGGGCGCGAAATAACCACATGGATCTTGTCTGCGTATTTCTCACTTCCCATGCGGATTTCCTTTATGCGAAAGAAGCCATGCAGCTTGACTGCTTCGACTATATCTTACAGCCTGCACGCTACGAGGAGATCCAGGCGGCCATCGCCAAAGCCATCGCCCGCGTGGAAAAAGGCAGGATCCGTAAGGAATTGGAACAATACGGCGCCCTGGCCAAAAATCACACCGGCAGCCTTTTTCAGAGTCTTTTCCTCGACTGGAGCGCCGGAAAAGCCTTGTCGGTCTCCGCACTGTGTGCCGAGTTGCAGCGATTGGGCATCGACCTGCAGCCCAAAAGCGAATGCTTCATCATTCTGGTCCACCTGTTTCATTGGCGAACGGAACCCTGGCCTGCACAGGAATGGACCTACACAATGAACAACATCCTGTCGGAAGTCTATGTTGCAAAGCGCTGCGGCATACTGCCTTTTTCCATCGATTCCATGTCTTCCGGCTGGTTTGTATACGCTCCCGCCCTGCACTTTGCCTGCCAGGATCACGTACTGCTGCCCCTGGAAGAAGCCTATTCCACCCTGGCCGCACACTTTCCCTGCAAATTGGCGTTTTACGTCACCCCGGTTGTTTTGTTGGAGCAGATCAATACCCAGTCCGATGTTCTTCTGAGGGCAAAGCAGAATAATATCCTGCGCGAGAGCGGTATCTTCTCTCCTGCCGGACAGCCGGATCGGTTTCACATCACCAGTCTGCCGGATGTCACACAGCTGCGCCATTGGGAGGATCTGCTCGCAAAAGGACACGGCGAGACCGTTTACAGCGAATCAACCTGCTATCTTGGGCTGATTGCCGACAAAGGTAAGCTGACCTGGGATGCTCTGCGCGGTTTTTGGATCCAGTTTCAACAAATCTCATTAAATGCGTCATGGACTGTCGGTCTCCGGTCCGAATCCTTTCTGCCCCTTTTGGAAAAGGGATGGAATGCACAGTCTCTGCATGAAATGCAGACCGCCATTCGAAAGATCACCGACTGCTTCACACGAAATGACCGGACGGAAAAGAAACTGGCAGAAAAGATTGCCTGGTACGTGGAAGACAACATCGATCAGCCGATCGGTGTGAGCGATGTTGCCTCTGCTTTTTTCATGAACCCGGACTATCTCTCCCGCCTGTTCAAAAATGAAAAGGGCATTACTCTCAAAGAATATATCGTGCAGCGAAAAATGCAGTCCGCACAGGTGCTTTTGCGGACCACATCCCTCCCGGTAAGTATTATCGCTTCCAAATTAGGATACGATAACTTCTCTCACTTTTCCCAGGCTTACCGGAAGAAAATGGGCCTCTCACCGACCGATGAAAGGAATCTTCACTCCTCTTCCGGTTCGCTGTCATGAAGTGCGTACTTTACGTTTCGCCTAAACAGGTCTATGATGCTCTTACAGGGTAACGATGACCGGCCGGCCAGGGCTTTGCATCTGCCGCACTGACTGTGCTAACATACAGGCCGCAAAAGGAGGACGCCATGACACACAGCGAGAAAAGACTCTATCTGATCAGAGAGCTTTTGGCAGAACTGCCGCAATACAGGGATATGGAAATTCCGGACAATGCCGAAGAACAGAAACTTCTTCTCAGAAGCCTTATGAATCTACGCCCGCCCCGCCCGATCGGGAAGAAATTCCTGAGCGTGCAGGACGAATATCTGCACACGGAGGTTGTAGATAAGGGCATCACCGACTGCGGCTGCCTGCCGCCACCCCGACGATGGTGCACACCACGGCGCTCAGCACATCCGGCTTGACGAAGCCGATACTCTCCCCCTGATGCCAGGCCGAACCGTGGGGATGGTCATAGTAGATCGGAATCTGCCCTGCGTGGTACGCCACCGAAACCGGCAGCCTGCCACCCGGATTGTAGTCTCCGAGCAGCGCGTCCGCCACCACCTGGGCCCCGCACTCCGCCGGGCTCCACGCCTCAAGGATCGCATCCAGGCAGGCATCCGCCGTATCGCTGGAGATGGGTCTGCCGTCAAAGTGAATGCCGATCAGCGGTTTGCCATATTCCGCCGCTGCTTTGATAAAGGCGTCCTGGCATGGCGGCAGATTGATATTGCTCGCATCCACTCCTTCTCCCATGGACGACATGGAACAGGTGCCGTGTTTTCCGCCGAGGGTCACAAGGACGATATCGGCCTCTGCTACCGCCTGCAATGCCTCCGCGAAGCGGGACTGATCCGCTCCGGCAATGGCATATCCGCAGGCATACAGGAGTTCCGCTTCCGGCATCCTGATTTTTAATTCTTCCAACAGGCTCTTACAATCCGGTTTCTGGCGCCGCAGGATAGCGCGGCAATGGAGTTGGCCGCCGCATAGGTAGACTCCATCATGCACAGATGGGTATAGCCGCCGAAAAATTTCCGCGCGCAGTCCGCGTGCGGCCCGATCAGAGCGATCTTCTTTCCTTTTCCTTTATCCTGCAGCGGCAGCACGCCGTTATTTTTCAACAACACCAGTGACTGCCGCGCGGACTGCAGGGATACCGCCCGCTCTTCCTCCCGGCGGACCGTATTCTGCAGTTCCTCTCCCGCCAGCGCAAAGGGATGTTCGAAAAGTCCCATCCGGAACTTCGCCGTCAGCACGCGCAGCACTGCCGCGTCCAGCAGCGCCATGTCCGCCTCCCTGCTCTCAAACATGGCTCGCAGCCCGTCCCCATAGCCTGCGGACCCCGGCATCTCGATATCCATGCCGGCCTCCATGCACATAAGTCCGGCCTGGGTCACATCCTCTCCCACATGCTGCACATGATGTACGTTGCCGACTGCCCCGTAATCGCTGACACACAGCCCGTCGAAGCCCATCTCCTCCCGCAGCAGCCCGCCTAAAAGCGTCCCGGATGCAGATGCCGGCTCCCCGTTGATGGAATTATAGCTGGGCATGATTCCCTTAAGCCCCGACTCCACTATCGCCGCCTGAAAAGGCTTGCCGTATATTTCCTGCAAAAGCCGCGCGGGCGTGTCGCTGTGAGTGCCATGGATTCCGCCCTGGGAATTGTGAAAAGACAGGAAATGCTTGGCCACACTCTCCGTCCTTCTCCCGGCTGTCTCTCCCTGCTGGATTCCCCTCGTATAGGCCGCCCCCATTGCCGAGGCAAGCGCCGGATCCTCCCCGTAAGTCTCTCCCTGCCGCCCCATGCGGGAATCCCTGGAAATATCCAGCACCGGCGCCAGCACATGAGTAATGCCGCAGGCCGCCTCCTGCCTGCTCACAACCTGCGCGATCCTCTCCTCCAGTTCCGGATCAAACCCGGCGCCCCTGCCGATTCCTGCCGGGAAACTCGTCGTATCCTGAATAAAAGCACCGCACAGCCCTTCCATATGAAAAATTGCCGGAATGCGATGCGGGCTGTTCTCCATCACGGTCTTCTGCACGTCTCTCTGCCAGGCCGCCGCTTCCTCCAGCGTCTTAATCCTTCGCATCTCCAGCGTGCTCACTTCCCCGATCCCGTAAGGCGTGCCTTCCGAAATCCTGTCCATATCGTCATAAAATTCCCAAAAGGGAAAGATACAGTTGACCTGTGCCATCTTCTCTTCGAGACTCAGGTCCGCAAGCAGCAGTCTCGCGCGTTCCTCCGGCGTCTTACCCGTATCCTGATATTGTAAATGATTTTCCTTCCTACTCATTTCCTTCTCCTAAGATCCTTTCTGCGTACTATAACATGCTGTCTTCATTCTCCCTCTGTACGATCCCATCGCACTTCCTTTTTCCATACTGCCAGGCCTGTTATTACTGTTACCTCTCTGTGGATATTGCCGACTGCGTCTGCGCATTCAGCGCCTGTAGTACTGCCTCATAGACTGCCCGGATCTCCGGCGCAGAGCTGATGCCTTCCGCCAGCGTCATCCGTTTCGCATACTCGATCATCGGATTGGCCATCAGTTCCGGGACCATCCGGTCAAGCATCTGTTTCCCCAGCGGTTCTTCCATAATCTCCCCCAGGGTATTATCCAGACTAAACTGTAGTTCTCTCAGACTGGTCTCCGTGTCATATTCGTAGACATAATCGCCGGAGCCCACCTCCTGCACATCCGCTCTCTCCGGCAGATAGACTAACGCCGTCGTATTGGCAGGCACGCTTACTTCCACGCGGATCTTCCGGTCTCGGCAGGTCCACGCGGACACGATCTTCCCGTAAGGCGTTTCCAGTTCCGTCCTCGCCTCCTCAATGCCCCTGACAAACATAGGCCTTATGTAAAATCTGCGGTAACCGGCCTCCAGTTGATTGATCCCGCCGATCTTCCGGTACATCCAGTCACCGACCGCACCGTTGGCATAGTGGTTCATGGAATTTAATCCCGGATGCGGCATGGTGCCGTCCGGATAAATACCGTTCCACCGCTCCCAGACCGTCGTCGCTCCCATCTTCACCGCATAGAGCCAGGAAGGATAATCTTCCCGCAGGAAAAGAAGCCCTGCCAGGTCGTGGGCGCCGTTGTCCGACAACGCGTGGCACAGATACGGCGTGCCCACGAATCCGGTGGTCAGATGATTCTTATGGTTCTCAATATTCTCCATAAGCGCCTGCAGGATCCGCTGCCGGTCCTTCTCCCTGGCCAGGTGAAAATGCAAAGACAGCACGCAGCCGGTCTGCGTCTCGCTGACGATACGCCCTCTTGCCGTATAATACTCTTCCCGGAAGGATGCAAGCGTCCGCTCATACAGCGCCTGATAAAACTGCTCTTCTTCCCTTTTTCCCAGCACCCTGGCTGTGCGCCGCACCAGGTCCGTGACATAAAGATAACAGGCGTTTGCCACCAGATATACGTCCGTGGCTCCCACACTGCTCTCACCCTCCTCCCGGTCCAGCGCCAGCCAGTCGCCGTACTGGTAGTTGGTCATCCACAGGCCGTTCTCATTGGTCTTATCCGCAATATAATCCACCCACTCATGCATACACTGCCAGGACTCCTCCAGGATCCGCACATCCCCATAGGTCTGATAGACCACCCACGGAATGATGACCGCCGCATCGCTCCACGCCGCCGAACTGTAGGTGCCCTGGATGTCCGGCACCACATGGGGCACACCCTTTTCCAGCGAAGATTCCGCCGCCACATCCCGCATCCATTTTGTAAAAAACAGCGCCGTATTGCGGTTAAAAGCCGCCGTCCAGGAGAACACCTGCGCATCTCCCATCCAGCCCAGCCGCTCGTCCCGCTGCGGACAGTCCGACGGAATATCGAAGAAATTATCACGCAGGCTCCAGCTGATATTGCTCTGCAGGCGGTTCACCTTCTCGTTGGAACAGACAAAGCTACCGGTCTTCTCCATATCCGAATGCATCACGCAGGCCGTGAACATCTCTTTCTTTACCTCCTCCACACCGTCCACGGCGATATAGCGGAAGCCGTGAAAAGTAAAGTGAGGCATCAATACCTGTTCCTGCCCGTTCAGAATATACGTATCGTGAGAGATGGCGGTGCGCAGCGTATCCGGATAGAAGACGCCGTCCCGGTCCAATGCTTCCGCATGATGAATGCAAATCTTCTGCCCCTTCCTTCCCCGGATCTTCACCTCCACCAGTCCGGTGATATTCTGACCGAAGTCCACCACCGTATTGCCCTGCGGATCCGTGAACACTTCTCCGGCCGCTATCCGCTGCGTCACCCGCACCGGCTCATTCTCCTGCGCCGTCAGCACCGCCTTGTCAAAAGACACTGTTCGCACCGCCGCTTCCCGGATTTCCGGACTGTTCGTGTCCTGCGTCTCTCCCATATAGATCTCGCTGTAGCGGATGGCGCCGGTCTGCACCTTCCAGGTTTCGTCCGTAGCCACGACTTCCTTCGTCCCGTCCGCATACCAGATATGGATCTCGGCAAAAGCCGCCACCCGGTCTCCATAGCGGTTCGGCTTACAGTCGAAGCTTAAGATACCTTTATACCAGCCGTTCCCCACGCACATCCCGACCCTGTTCTCTTCCCGCAGATATTCCGTAATATCATAGTATTGATACTGCAGACGCTTATGATAGCTGGTCCACCCCGGCGCCATATAAGCGTCCCCTACCCTGCCGCCGTTCAGATACAGTTCATAAACGCCGTGCGCCGTCGCATAGATACACGCCTTCTTCACCGGCCCGCGCAGCGAAAATGTCCGGTAAAAGACCGGACAGGCCGTCTCCTCCGCCGACAGGTCATGGGTGATCATCTGCGCCCGAAACCGCTGAGGATCAAAGATACCCGTCTCAAACCAGGCCGCCGCCGCGGCTCTGTTGCCGTGATTATCCTCCACGGTCAATTCTACCTCATACCGGCTCTCCTCTTCCAGCGCTTCCCCCGCATAGGGAACCAGCACCGACCGGCCGCTCTCCACTCTGCCGCTGTCCCATACTTGCACCCCCTCTCCTTCTTCAGTACAGATACCCGTAAAAGGAGGCACGCTTTTCCTTCCCGCACACCGGATGCAGAGCCGATAGGCGCGCTGCACCGTGTTATGCTGCCCTGCCTCCAGTTTCCAGGAAAACCGCGGAACTTTTACCGCCAGTCCGGCTGGATTTTCCCTGTATTCCACCTTGAAATCATATAGTCTCATCATTTCTGCCCTGCTCCTTCCTTTTGTGCCATGTCAAGATATTATGATAACGCTGCATCGTAACTATTGTAACCCTTCCGAAACCAAATGGATTACAGATTAAAGGCTGCATTTTATGGATCGCCACTCACACCTGGTAAAATATTTATCCTGAAATAAAATGCGCACTTTACGTTTTGCCTTAACGGATCTATGATAATCTTACAGTGTAACGATAACCGGTCGTTCAAACTCTCACAACTGCCGCACTGACTGCGGCAAAATACAATCAATCCATAGAAGGAGGACGCCATGACACACAACGAGAAAAGACTCTATCTGATCAGAGAGCTTCTGGCGGAGCTGCCGCAATACAAGGATCTGGAAATTCCGGACCATATCGAAGAACAGAAACTTCTTCTCAGGAGCCTTATGAATCTACGCCCGCCCCATCCGATCGGGAAAGAATTTCTAAGCATACAGGACGAATATCTGCGTACAGAGGTTGCGGATAAAGGAATTACCGACAGCGACTGTCTGCCCGTATCTCCTGTCAATCACAAGCTGATCCTCTGGCGCGGAGACATTACCACATTAAAGGTGGATGCGATCGTAAATGCCGCCAACAGCGCATTGAGGGGTTGTTTCATCCCCTGCCACTCCTGCGTGGACAACATCATTCACAGCGTCAGCGGTATCCAGCTGCGTTTGGCCTGCGATGAGCTGATGACAAAGCAAGGCTATGACGAACCGACCGGAAAAGCAAAGATCACGCCTGCTTTTAATCTCCCATGCCGTTTTGTCCTGCATACAGTGGGACCGATCGTGCACGGGCAGCTTACGAAACAGCACTGCCGACAGCTTGCGGACTGTTATCGGTCCTGTATGGAGCTCGCCGCGGATCATGGTCTTAAAAGCATTGCGTTCTGCTGCATTTCCACGGGAGAATTTCATTTTCCGCAGAAGGACGCGGCTGAAATTGCCGTACGGACAGTCTCCGGTCTCCTGCAGACGGACGAAAGGATAGAGAGAGTGGTCTTCAATGTGTTCAAACAGGAAGACTATGACATCTACGAGAGAATACTCGGATAAACTACCTTATTTCTCTCTTCTGGCCGCCACTTCCGCCCGCATCTGCGGCAGTTTCTTCTCCAGATCGAACTTTGTGAAGATAAGGAACATGACCACATTGATCACCAGCGGCAGATAATTGGAAAATCCGTAAATAGAATATCGCATGGAAGTGGTCGCCGCCTCCAAAGTCGCATCGTATGCGCCAAGCGTCAGGAACAGGCTTAAGATCACGGACCCCAGTCCGTTGCCCACCTTACTGCCGAAGCCGATGGTGCCGCCGGACATTGCCACCAACTTCTTATCGTACTTCCACTCATTATAATCCACTGCCATGGCCGTCAACACGCCGTACAGGCACATCAGCGGAATCTGGATCAGGCTTCCCACCAGACTGCATACCGTATAGATCACGAAATTCGTGGGCAATGCGCATCGTACCGCCGCGGTAACTGCTGCGCCAAGCAGTCCCGCATAGATCGTCTTCTGCACACCCAGCCTGGAAATGACCGGCTTAGAGACCGCGAATCCGACTACCGTCGCCAGCATTCCCGCCGCGCCGAGCAGACCGACCAGATTGTCATTCCCGAAGATCCACTTGCAGTAATAGGTGCCGGAAGATGCAGCCACACCTGTCGTAACACTTGTTATCAGATTGAACAACAATACAATGACCCAGTACTTATTGTGGAACAGCATCCCCATGGCTTCGCCGAAGGGCACCGGCTCTTCCTCCTGCTCCTCTGCTCCGGAAGCCTCCTCCTGTGTGAACTCCGATGCAAATTTCGCCTTTCTGCCATTATTGTAGCAGAGCAGGAAAAGCAGCAGGACAATCGCCGCCAGGACCGCTCCATATTTGATCCAGGCGCTCTGGGTGCCTCCCAGAAGGTTTGTGACCGGGATCGTGGCGATCGCCACCACCATACCTGCCCCGTAATTACCCACCGCACGCCACACACCCATGCTGCTGCGTTCACTCTGGCTGTTGGTACGGACGATCATCACCGCGCCGAAAGGTGTTGCGATCATCGTATAGATCACTGCCGTCAGCAGCAGGTTTGTGACCAGAGCGTAGAGCAGCGCCGGCATCTGCCCGGCCTGTGCCGGTACCGTAAACATCATGATGATGACCGCGGCTGCCGGAACGGCCATGCGCAGCATCCAGGTATAATATTTCTTATTGCCGCCCTTCGAATGATCGACCATATTGCCCACGATCACATCCGTGAAAGCATCGAGCACTTTAGCGATCATCATCACGATTCCCACACCGCCCACGGCAAGCCCCACCTTATCGGTGTAGAAGTAGGTCAGCTGCCCTACCAGATTCGCCATCACGCCCAAACCAAACTGACCGCCGAAATCGGCCAGGTAATCTCTCTTGCGCATAACCCGTCTTGCGCCGTCCGCATCATAACGGACTGTCGTCTCTTTCTTACTCATTTTACCTTCTCTCCTTTCCCACTGATACAATGCTTCTCTCTTATGCTGACAGCTTACCACGTCGTAAGTCTTTATGATTACACATATAAATTTAATATTACAGATTTCTATTCAATCTGCAGATGATACTGTATCCCGGGCAATTCTCCCGTCATCGCAAACCGGATGCCTTCCGCCGTTCCTCTTCCCGGAATCTCTCCGATCACCTCGCCCACCGGGTTAAGCGCCCGCAGCGTTGCCTTACCGGCCCTGACAAGCAGACTGCCCTCCAGCGTCTCCGCATATAATTTCCCCCTAAACTTCACTGCCGTAAAAGGAATCCCCATCAGTTCCGGCCCACGCTCATACGTCGTCTCATCCATACCCGTAGCACCCATAGCCGTCAGAACATATTCACCGGCCCCGGCAAGCGTTCCTTCTCCCACCGGAAGCAGCGCCAGGGAGATCCGGTCATTCTCTGCCCGCACCTCGATCCGATCCCCAAGGCAGATCTTATCATCCGGCGCACCGCTGAAATAAGCGCAGTATGGCGTATGCACCTCATATTTCGCATGCTGCGGATCAAAACAGATCTCTCCCGTATCCGATATCAGCCTGCCATCCACCAGGCCGGTGCCTTCCGGCATCACGCCCCATGCCTTCATGGCCTGATCCACAAGCGCCGCAAACCGCCTGTAGTCCCCGCTTCCCGCAATCTTCGCGATGTCGTCAAAGACCAGTGCCCGCTCTCCTAAATGAACGCCTTCCGCGATCTCCTTCGTCCCTCCCGCTGCCCTGCGCAGACGGTTCTCATCCTTATAGTTGCGCAGAACGTCCCGGTAAGGCGACCAGGCATAATAGACACCGTGCTTTGCCTCCGACAGATCCGCACCGTTCAGGAATCCCGCATTGACAGCCACATCCGCATCCCCCTGATAGGTATCGCCGCCGTCCAGAAAGACGTTCCTCATGGCGGTCACATAAGGTAAGAAGGTCATAGGCATAGCATGCATATTGGGCAGTGTCCGCAAATCATTCTGTGTATAGACTACATCCACACGGTTTCTGGCAGGCGATACCAGTCCTTTCAGAAAGACGGTGGCCATAAAGCCCCACTGGCAGATCACCGCCGGATCGTTATATACATCAAAAATATTCCGGATCTCATCCGCAGGCTGGTCATCTCCCTTCTCCGACGTATGGTGATTGTACAGGATCAGACCGTCCCAGTCATTCAGGCAGGCATAGGCTATCGTATGCACAAAAGCAGTGGAGTGAAAAGCATGCTCGCCGTACTCGTTCCACTCGCTGAGCATAAACGGCTTACCTTTCACGATGGCCACCGACGCCAGGCTAAGCAGTGTCGTGGCCATGGAACCGATCCCCTTCTGCATGGTCAACGGATCGGTCGATACATATTCCGCCGGTCCCGCCACCAGATAGGTGTCCGGCTCCTGCAGCGGCATCAGCGGATGATTAAAATAACTATTGTTTTCCATCAGATCACCGTCGATATGACCATAGACATCCGCCGCCCCGGCCACCAGATTGCTGGTCACGATCGGCACTTTTACACCCAGCGCATGAAGATAATCCTTTATATCCTGATAGAACTGTCTGTTCATCCGGATGCCGTATTCCATGAAATCCGCATACCGGGCCGGACTGACAGGACCGTTCCATTCTCCAGCCGGCTCATTCACCGGCTGGTAAAAGTTCCCTTCCACACCCAGTACGGTTCCCTGCGCCGGATCTTCCTCCTCCCCCAGCGCGCAAACACCGTCCCGCGTCCAAGCCTCCTTCAACCGCTCTCTCGTCCCATACTTCATCAACAGGAAATGGTTAAAGCGCACCTGTACCTCATCCCGGTAAGGCTGCATCTCCTCCCGTCCATCGGTCTCCATGGTTCCCTTAATGGCCGACTCCTCGTTGTTGATCTGTACCGTGATCACCGCCGGATCGTCGATCAATGCCAGCCCCGTATATGGATTTACATGGCATAACAGCTGTTTTGCATATTCCTTCTGCAGCTCGATCATCCGTTTATTGTACATGGGAAACCTTTTCACACAGGACCCGGCAGCTCCCGGATAGTCCAGTTCGTCCCCCTGTGTAAAGTCCCTGGCTACGATCAGGTCGACATGCAGATAGATTCCCCGCTTCTTCAACTGGGCCGCAAAATAGTCGAACCGGTCCAGCCCCTCCGGGTGAAATGAGCGACCGTTTCCTTTCTCATAATCCAGAAGCGGCGCCTCCTTACAGCTGCTCCAGCTGCCGGGTTCCTCCCCGATCGGCGCATCTGCCGCATGCAGACGGATCACATTGACCCCCATGCCCGCAAACCGCTCCGCCAGCTTCTCCGCCGTCTCATGATCCGGCGTATTGGATCTGGCCGCCACATTAAAGCCCAGAAACCTGGCCCTCGTTCCGTCTTCGAAGTAGAAGTGCCCGCCCCTCGTCCGCACAAACCCATGCTTTCCTGCCGGCGCATCCAGCAGATGTGAATAATTGAGCGCCCCCTTATTTGCCTCTGTCTTATGGATTCTGATATGCTGCTTCATAAACGCTCCCCTTTCTGTTGCATTGTCCCGTTTTCTTTCCATGTTCCGGCCCTGCCCGTCCACAGCGCCTGCCCTCAAAGTCCCTTCCCGTTCTCCCGGATCAGATCCGCATACCAGATCGCCGAATCCTTCGGGATCCGCTCCTGCGTCCTGTAGTCCACATAAATCAGTCCAAACCTCTTATCATAGCCTTCCGCCCACTCGAAATTATCCAGGATCGACCAGTAAAGATATCCCATCACCGGATATCCTTCCTGCACTGCCCTTTTCAATCCCTTCAAATACCCTTTCAGGTATTCGATCCGCTGGATATCGTGAACATTGCCGTCACTCATGACGAAATCCAGATTGGCCATACCGTTTTCCGTGATCAGGATCGGCAGACGATAGCGCTCATGATAAAAGCGCACCGCCCAGTACAACGCATCCGGAGTGATGGGCCACTCCATGGCTGTCCTAGGCAGCCCCGGATAAACTGCCGGATTCTCTCCCCATCCGTCATCGTAGTTGTTGGCCTTATAACAGTTATACCCCATAAAATCCACAGGCCGGTGAATGATCTTCAGATCGTCCGCACTGATATACCGCGACAGTTCCTTCTGCACATTCCCCCGCATGATGGGGTCCATCCACCAGTTCACCTGATGCTGATCCGCCGCATCCCGAAACGTCATGCTCCGCGCCTTCCCGATCTCTTCTGCCGATTCCTGCCAGGGCATCCAAAGCATACCGTCCATGGCGATTCCCACCCGCGGCGTGCGCACCGCCTCCTTCCGGATCACCTCCGCCGCCTTTCCGTGGGCAAGCAGCACATTCCTCGTCAACCTGCACATCCGTTCCAGACGCTCCGGCGAGCCCGGCTCACACCGCTCAAACGGTGCATGGATACCGTCCAGATAGCCTGCCCCGGTAAATGTAGAAGCCTCGTTCATGGTTATCCAGATCTCTACCTGATCCGACAGGGCATCCACCACAATCTTTGTAAATTCTGCAAAACGGTCACTGATCTCCTCGCAGAGCCAGCCGCCCTTCTCATGCAGCCACATGGGAAGGTTCCAGTGATAAAGCGTACACATGGGCGTTATCCCCGCATCCAGCAGTTCTCTGACCAGATTCCTGTAAAATGCCAGCCCCTCCTGATTCACCATATGCTCCCTGGGCATGATCCTGGGCCAGCTTACCGAAAACCGATAGGCTTTCAGGCGCATCTGCTTCATAAGCGCCACGTCCTCCCGATAGCGGTGATAATGGTCACATGCTGCATTTCCGTTGTCTCCATGCTTCACGTGCCCCTCCGACAGCGCATCCCAGATTCCCATGCCCTTGCCGTCCTCATCATATGCCCCCTCGATCTGGTAAGCCGCACTGGCCGCGCCCCAGAGAAAATCTTCCTCAAAACACATCTTACTGCCCCTCCTTCCGTCTGCCTGTTCCTGCTCCGTTGCAGATCATCCGACGATGACCCCGGCGGTTCTTTTCTATACAATAACAAGGATATAAGGGAAAATATTACAGAATAAAACACAGAATTATAGATTTCTATATTGAAGATTCTTTTTTACATCGATATAATGGTGACAGAGTCAACTATTTGTTCAGTCAGAGCGCCTGCAGTAAGCAACCTAACCAGTTGCAGGGGGTGAAGTTTGGAGGTTTTTCATGGATCACATTACTTTCTGCAGAAATTACTTCGCAGTCACCGGGCTGCCCGTCAACCTCGTAAACAACGACGGCGTCCTGTATACTTCGCTGGGAGAGCTGCTGGATATTCCCGCCAACAATCCGGTGGCTATCTGGCCGGCAGAACACAATCCGGAATTTCGCTCCCTCTCTTCCGACATTGTGTACGGTTCCGTTCTGATCGAGGAGACGGGCAGCTATGTTTTCCTGGGGCCGGTCTTCTCCATCCCCATCACGGACGAGTTGATCCGGCAGTATATGCGGGAACAGGCAACGCCCCTGGATCATAAGGAAGCGGTCACCGAAGCGCTCTCTTCCATTCCCAGACTGACCCACGCGCAGTTCTGCCGGCATCTCGTCTTCCTGCACCAGTGCCTGAATCATAAAGAGATCAGCATACAGGATCTGATCGCACAGAATATGCCGCCTTCCTCTGCGCAGGAAGCGGCGCATCTTCAGTCTATTACGGACAATAAAGAGAATGAGCTATTACATAACACCTACTATTTTGAACAGGAGCTCTATCAGCATATCCGTGACGGCAATGTCCGGGTCCTGCATGACTTTCTGACTTCCAGCACGCACAACTTTCAGGAAGGGAAGCTGGCGCAGACGCCGCTTCGTCAGGCGAAGAATCTTTTTATCAGCACCGTCACGAAGATCGGTATGCTGGGCGCGATCCCCGGTGGTGTGGATGTGGAGAAAACCTATCAGCTGATCGACCTCTATATCCAGGAGTGTGAGAAGCTGCAGTCTCTGGATGCCATCCATGCCCTGCAGTATTCCATGGTCCTCGACTTCTGCCGCAAAGCCGGAGAATCCAGGATGCCGGACGGCCTCTCCAGGGAAGTATCTGTCTGTGTAAATTATATACGGAGCCATACCAACGAACCCATCGGTGTAGAAGATGTAGCCGCCCAGATCCACAGAAGCAGCTCTTATATTATGAAGAAGTTCAAAGAAGAGCTGGGGTTTACCATCGCCGCCTTTATCACACGCTGCAAGCTGGAGGAGGCCAAAAGCCTCCTTGCTTACAGTAACAGGAGCCTGGCCGAGATCAGCAATTACCTTTGCTTTTCCAGCCAGCCCCATTTTCAGACCCTGTTTAAGAAGCAGTATCAGATGACACCTCTGGAATACCGGAAAAGCAACGGCAAAACGTAACAAAGAGCCAAAAGCTGTGCCGTTACAGCAAATAAAAAAAGTTGTTGAGATTGCTCTTGAAAGTCTTCCCGGACAGTGATACAATCGTGGAAATTGCGTGAATCCCGCATCAGACATACCAGACAATTTTCACAATAATCAGATCGATCATGATCACCAAGGATAAGAAAGGCCCTTCTCATGAACACAAAAGACACGAAGATCACACAGACAACAGAAAACAAGATCACAGAAGGAGTCATCTGGAAACAGCTGCTCCTGTTTTTCTTCCCGATCTTATTCGGGACACTTTTCCAGCAGCTCTACAATGCGGCCGATGCCGTGATCGTGGGCCGCTTCGTGGGCAAAGAAGCGCTCTCCGCCGTGGGCGGCGGCACCGGTACGGTCATCAACCTGCTAGTGGGCTTCTTCGTGGGCCTGTCCAGCGGCGCAAGCGTGGTGATCTCCCAGTATTATGGCGCTAAGAAAGCGGAATTAGTGGATTACGCGGTGCATACTGCCATCGCCTTCAGCATCCTGGGCGGCTTCGTACTGATGGTGGGCGGGATCCTGACCGCACCGGCCATCCTCACTGCCATGGATACCCCGGAGGACGTGCTGACCCCGGCCATTCTCTATATCCGCATTTATTATGTGGGAACCATCGGCAATCTGATCTACAATGTGGGCGCAGGCATCCTGCGGGCCGTGGGCGATTCCAGGCGTCCCCTGTACTTCCTGATCGCCAGCTGCTTTACCAACATCCTGCTCGATCTGCTCCTGATCGTCTGCTTTGATCTGGGCGTGGCAGGCGCGGCGATCGCTACCATCTGCTCTCAGGCTCTGAGCGCCGTACTGGTGATCCTGGTCCTGGTGCGGGTGAAGGACATGCATCGACTGGATCTGCGCCGGATCCGCATCGACCGGAAAATGCTGCACCGGATCGTCCGCATCGGCTTTCCCGCCGGCCTGCAGTCCGTGATGTACAGCCTTTCCAACATCATTATCCAGGCCGCCATCAACGGCCTGGGGACGGACACCGTGGCAGCCTGGACCGTATACGGCAAGATGGATGCTCTCTTCTGGATGACCATCAGCTCCTTCGGCATCGCCATTACCACCTTCGCCGGGCAGAATTACGGCGCCGGCAAGATGAACCGGGTACGGAAGGGCATCGGCAGCTGCCTGGCCATGTGCTTTGCATCCACTGTCCTGATCAGCGCCCTGTTAAATATCGGCGGCCACCTTCTCTACAGCCTCTTCACCTCAGACCCCGAAGTGCTGCGGATCGGTATGCAGATCGTCCACTTCCTGGTGCCCACTTTCGTCACCTATGTCTGTGTCGAAGTGCTTTCCGGCGCCCTGCGCGGCGTAGGCGACTGCTGGATCCCCACGCTCATCTGTTTAAGCGGCATCTGTCTGATCCGCGTCCTTTGGATCATGCTGGCCGTACCCAGAAGACCGGACGTCTATACCGTGACCTTCAGTTATCCGCTCACCTGGACCATCACCAGCGTGCTCTTTATCGTGTATTACTGCTTCTTCAGTAAGATCCGGATCTTCCGCAGACGCCGTGAGAATCCGTAGCCCTTTGTTCCTCAAATGCTTCTCAATGAAGGGGGTAAACTTAAATACCTGTTTCGTTACGCTTTACACCCACTGCAGAATCCGCTATAATATTTGCTGTAACCGGTCACCGATATCTGTTCCGAAGCAGGGGAAGGAGACTTGCAGGCATGAATGAAAAAGAAATCATCGATATATCTATCAGAACCTACTGTAATTTGCAGCGTATCAAGAAGTTTGAAAAAGGTGAAAATCCCGAACTTGAATATCAATTGAGAGAAGCGAAAGCAAAATTAGCGCTATACGGTGTGAATATCCAGGATCTGGAATATGAATAGGATCGAATGCAATATCAGTACAAATACACGGAGGATGATCATGACTGAATTAAAACCCATCAAAGAAGGCAAAGTACGAGAGATCTATGACAATGGCGACAGCCTGATCATGGTCGCAACGGATCGCATCAGCTGTTTCGACGTGATCTTAAAGAACCGGGTGACAAAGAAAGGCGCTGTCTTAACGCAGATGTCCAAATTCTGGTTCGACATGACACGGGATATCCTGCCCAATCACATGATCTCTGTGGATGTGGCGGACATGCCCGAATTCTTCCGCCAGGAAAGATTCGACGGCAACAGCATGTTATGCCGGAAGCTTGAGATGCTGCCCGTTGAGTGCATCGTGCGCGGCTACATCACCGGAAGCGGCTGGGCAAGCTATGTGAAAGACGGCACCGTATGCGGCATCAGATTACCGGAAGGTCTGCAGGAATCAGCCAGGCTGCCCGAGCCCATCTATACCCCTTCCACCAAGGCGGAGATCGGCGATCATGATGAGAACATTTCCTACGAGCAGAGCGTGGACTACCTGGAAAAAAGATTCCCCGGCAAAGGAGAAGAATACGCTTCCAAACTGCGCGACTATACCATCGCCCTCTATCAGAAGTGTGCGGAATATGCGCTGACACGCGGAATCATCATCGCAGACACCAAGTTCGAATTCGGACTGGACGAGGACGGCAATATCGTTCTGGGTGACGAGATGCTGACCCCCGACAGCTCCCGTTTCTGGCCTGCGGAAGGTTATGAACCGGGCCACGGACAGCCCTCCTTCGACAAGCAGTTCGCCAGAGACTGGCTCAAAAGCAACGAAGGCCACGACTGGACGCTCCCGGAAGAGATCGTCCAAAAGACCATCGATAAGTACCTGCAGGCATATGAGCTGCTGACCGGAAAGAAGCTGTAACAGGCGGACGGACAGTGCTTGATCCGTCAAGAGAAAACCGCAGGATCGACCAATCGAAAAGCCCGTATCATGATGCTGCTCCTGTATCCTGCATCATGATACGGACTCTTTTCTTCATTATAATCAGAAAACCGTTTGGAAACGCTCAGGACTGTAATTCCTCTATCATCTTCTCCGCAACATCCATCACATCCTTCATCTTCACATCCGCCACTGCCGCCCGCAGAAGTTCCATCGACTCGCTGCACTTCTTTGGCACGCGGTACTGCTCCAGCTGCTGCATGGCCCCGTCCACCGTATCCAGGCTGAATCTCTCCATGGCATCCCGCAGGATGGTCAGCTGCGTGATCCACTCCGAGACGGGCGCTTCCCGCTTATTCCGATCATTCTCTTCCCCATAGGGACGCAGGACTTCCTTATACCCTTTCAGTTCGCTAATCAGGCCCGGCGTCTCCTTCGCGATAGTCTCCACATCTCCTGCCTTACCACATTTCTCCATCCTGAAAAACCATTCGGACAGCTGCGCCGCCCCGATCATCCGCGCCGTATTCTTCAGTGCGTGCACCTCGATCGTATAATCCCGGATCAGACCGTCCGCCACACAGTCTTCCAGCTTTCTTGCTTTGGAATCGATCAGCTTATAGAAATCACCCAGCAGCTTCAGCCACATCTTTTCACTGCCGGTATAGCGGATACCGTCCGCCGGGTTGATACCCGGAAGCTGCGGCAAAGCGCCGCTGTCCGCTTTCTGCCCTTCGCCTGTCACGCCGTTTACTGATCCGGTCCTTCCACTCTCTGGCATATTCCCGGAATTTTTCCCCTCCGGACCCTGCTCCTTCTGTCCTCCCTGCGAGATCACGATCAGTTTCCGCGGGATCCACTTTAACACACAGCGGTACAGAGCCTTCGCTTCTACCGGCTTTGCCAGATAATCATTCATACCGGCCTGCTGCAGCTCCTCCCTGACCTCCGACAATGCATTGGCTGTCAAAGCGATGACCGGCACCGTGCGGCAATAAGCATCCGGCAGACGGCGAAGCCTCTTCGTCGTCTCCACGCCATCCATCACCGGCATCATCTGGTCCATAAATATCAGGTGATATCTTTTCTGATGCGCTAAGGACAGCGCCTGTTTGCCGCTGTCCGCCAGGTCGACTTTCATCTTAAGCGGTTCCAGAAGAGCCGCCGTCACCTCCAAATTAATTTCATTGTCATCTACGATCAGTACAGAAGCCTCCGGTGCCGCGAAATTCATAAGCCCCTCCTTAACAGATTCCGGTGAAATCTTTGTTCCGTTGCGACACTATTTTACCACACTCTGCCAGGAATGTCTAAAGGCTGTTTTATTTCACATAATTCACGACAAGGATTGCTGCTCCTAACACTGCCAGCACCACACCCGTAGCACGGTTCAGCGTCGCCGGCGACGCTTTGTTGGCAAACCTGGCCGCGATCCTCGCCCACAACAGTGTGGAAGCCACGCAGAATAAGAGGCACCACAGATCCGGTCTGCCGCCGATCATGAAGTGGCTGACCGCCCCCGTAAAGGCGGTAAACGTCATGATAAATACACTGGTGCCCACTGCCGTCTTCAGTTCATACCCCAGCACACTTGTCAGGATCAACAGCATCATCATACCGCCGCCGGCGCCGATAAACCCGCAGATAAATCCTACCAGGGAACCGCAGAGCACGGACTGGATGATCCTTTTTGTGCCGTCCACCTGGTTCATGGACTCCTTGGTCGTCATAACCGGTTTCACGATGAATTTGATGCCCAGGAGCAATGTCATAAAAACAGAAAAGCTTCCCATGGTCGTGTTGGGTACCTTGCTGGCCACCCAGCTGCCAAATAACGTGACGGAGAGAACCGAGACCATCATCACGATACCGTTCCTGATATCCAGATTCTTATTCTTCCCGTAAGTATAGGCGCTCACGGCACTGGCAAGCACATCGCTGGCAAGCGCGATCCCCACCGCCTCATAGGCCGGCAGCCCCAGAAAAGTGATCAGCATCGGACTGATCACCGCCGCCGCACTCATGCCCGCGAATCCGGTGCCAAGCCCTGCCCCGATCCCCGCTACGAAACAGATGATAAATCGAAACATCTCTTACTGTACTCCTTCCTTTTCTGATTGATCATCATTATACAGACCGTTTACCCCCTGCAGAATCGGTATCATAAGACTTATCTTCCGCTATCTTTTCCGGTTCTTTTATTGCTGTTCGCCATAAAGCTGTCATAATACACCTCCCGCTCCTTATCATCTATCACAATATAATATAGCATTTCCCATTCACTAATACAATCGCAACAAGACCTCTTTACACTATGACAGCGTACCGTTTCTCTGAAACTTCCATCTTCCCTTCATGGCTTCTTCTCCTGCCCTAATCCGTCCAGACCTCCTTCGCCATCTTAAATGCCGCCCAGGCTTTCGGCCATCCTGCGTAAAACGCCGCATGGGTCAGTATCTCGGCGATCTCTTCTTTTGTGATCCCGTTATTTTTTGCGCTCATCAGATGATACTGGAACGAAGAATCCACTAACCCCTGCGCCATCAGCGATACGACCGTCACAAGGGAGCGGTCCCTTAACGAAAGTTTTTCCTCCCTGTTCCATACCTCGCCAAACAATACATCATCATTCAGCTGTGCAAATTTCGGGGCAAATTCCCCAAGCTGATCCCTTCCTGCCGTCTGTTTAACCATCATCTCATCCTCCTATTCTTCAAAACTGCCTGCCTATTTTTTGCTCATGTCTGTACACTTCTATATTTTCTGATTTCCAGTGGACCAGACATGTTTCTCCTTTGCTGTCGAAACCGTATTCTGCGCCATAACGCCTACAAGGGCATGGGGAACATACGGCTCCTCCAGATATGCGGTTTCTTCTTCCGTAAGAATCAGATCTACCGCCTTAGCCGCGCCTTCGATATGGTGCAGCTTTGTCGCCCCGACCACCGGAGCCGTCACTTTTGACAACAGCCACGCAAGGGAAATCTCCGTCATGGATACGCCATGTTTCTCTGCCAGTTCCATCACGCGTCCGATGATCACACCATCCTGCGCTGCGGTTGCATCGTACTTGAATTTTGCATAGCTGTCCTCCAAAAGACGCTTTGAAGTCTCGCCGGGAGCCTTTGACAGACGCCCACCAGCAAGCGCGCTGTACGGCGTCATGGCAATATTGTCCTCTGCACACAACTTTGCCATCTCCCGCTCCTCCTCACGAAAAATCAGGTTATAATGCCCCTGAATGGAAACAAATTTTGCAAATCCCTCCTTTTCCGCCAATGCGTTCGCCTTTGCAAGCTGCCATGCAAAACAATTGGAAATGCCGATGTATCTCGCTTTCCCCGCCTTAACGATATTGTCTAACCCTTCCATAATGTCATAAAGCGGCGTCTGGTAATCCCACATATGGTAAATGTATAAATCCACATAGTCCATACCCAGATTTTCAAGGCTCTTATTTATCATACGCCGGATATGCTGCTGCCCAGTCACTCCCGCTGCAATATCGTCCTGTGTGCGGGGCAGGAATTTTGTCGCCACAACCACCTCGTCACGCTTTGCAAAATCCCGCAATGCCCTTCCCACATACTGTTCGCTTGTGCCGCTCTGATAAGCGATTGCCGTGTCAAAAAAATTGACGCCAAACTCCAGACCATGCCTGATGATCTCACGGGAATGTTCCTCATCAAGCGTCCAAGAATGCTGCCCGCTTGCCGCCTCTCCAAACCCCATACATCCCATGCAGATACGGGATACGTTCAACTCTGAATTTCCCAGTTTTGTGTATTTCATATGCTGCTCCTTTCTCCTGCTCTATCTGTCCCGGCATCCGTAAACTGCCATGCCTGCCTCCTATTCCGCAAGCCCGATGCTGCCAAGCCATTCCAACACGCTGCTTTCCGCGCTGTCTGCCTCGGAATCGCTGACGCGAAGACCGTCAAGCACTGTTGCGCCTTCTTCCAGTCCGGCAATTGTCCCCGTTGTTCCCGAAATCCCGCTGCCGCCGCTGGTACAGAACGGCGCGATGGTCTTTCCGCCAAAATCATAAGTATCAAAAAACGTATACAGGATGCGCGGCATATCGCCCCACCAGATCGGAAAGCCCACATAGACAACATCATACTGTTCAAAATCCGTTATGCTGCCCTGTATGGCAGGACGGGCATCCGGGTCATTCTGTTCCATCGTGGCGCGTGTGTTGCGGTCATTATAGTTCAGATCCTCGTCCGTATACGGCTGCTCCGGCACGATTTCGTACAAATCGGCGCCCTGCAGCCCGGCCAGTGTCTCCGCAACCGCCTTTGTGTTCCCCGTAGCCGAAAAATAAACGACCAGTGCCTTCACGTCTGTTCCGTCCCCTTCCTCTGACGGTTCATCGGACTGCTCCTCCTGTACATCGGTGGACGGTTCGTCAGACTGTTCCGGCTCCTGTACATCAGATAACGGTTCGTCAGACTGTTCCGGTTCCTGTACATCAGAGGACAATTCACCTGGCTGCTCCTGTTTGTCGGGGGATGATCCTTCCGCATCCTTTCCGCTGCCACAGGCAGTAAGGCTCAACATAAGTACAAATGTCATTAAACTGTAACGATTTAAATTAGGTACGCTATGATCGAAAGATAATAGGTATG
>CANOCU010000003.1 GCA_947564645.1 uncultured Lachnospiraceae bacterium | reverse complement strand
GGGATACGCTGATCCCCAGTATGATCAATCTGGCCAGTATGTGGGGCGTCCGCATTACGGTGGCTTCCCTGCTTGCGCCGCGCTTAGGTCTGATGGGCGTGTGGATCGCCATGTGCGGTGAACTTTGCGTGCGCGGGCTGCTGTTCCTTGTGCGGCTTCTGCGGGGAAAATGGCTGGAGAAGAGGATCACATGATCCGGTAAAGGATGTGCGGTATTTCTGTTTCCGGCTCTTGCAGGAGATATATGCGAAAGCACCTGCAAGGCCGAAAACGAAATTTCTAATGTCGTTAACTAAAAGCTATGAAAAGGTATTCGGCATAAGTATTTGCCATGCATTTAAAAAAGCACTATAATAGTCCACAGCATAGAATGGCGGGAAGGAGTTTGCAACATGGAAACAATAAAAAATCAGACCTTTGACAGGGAACGCGCTTTATACGGAAGCAGCGGGATCGAAGTGATTGACTGTGCATTTGACGGCCCGGCCGACGGGGAGAGCGCCTTTAAAGAGAGCAGGGATATCCGTGTGGAGAATTGTTTCTTCAATCTTCGCTATCCTTTCTGGCATGACGACAGACTGAAGATCACAGGCTCCGAGATGACGGAGCTTTGCCGGGCGGCGCTCTGGTATTCGCATGATATCGAGATCACGGATACCAGACTGCACGGGATCAAGGCGCTGCGGGAGTGCGGCAGGGTAAGGATGCAGGGCTGCGACGTGATCTCGCCGGAATTTGGCTGGTCGGTGCAGGAGATGGAGATGAAGGACTGCAGCGTGCAGGGCGAATATTTTATGATGCGCTCTGACAGACTGCGCTTTAAGAAGGTACGCCTGCAGGGCAAGTACTCCTTCCAGTACATAGAGGATTCCGTGTTCGAGAACTGCGATTTCGATACGAAAGACGCTTTCTGGCATGCGAAGAATGTGACGATCCGCAACAGCGTCGTTAAGGGCGAATATCTTGCCTGGTACTGCGAGAACGTAACCTTTGATCACTGTAAGATCATCGGTACACAGCCGCTGTGCTACTGCAGGAATCTGAAGCTGATCGACTGCGAGCTGATCGATACGGACTTATCTTTCGAGAAGTCGGAGGTGGAAGCGACGATCACAACACCGGTCTTAAGTATCAAGAATCCGCTGTCCGGGCGCATCGTGGCGCCGGCGGTGGGAGAGATCATCCGGGATGACGAAGCGTCATGCGGCAAGATCATTGTGGAAGAGTAAGCGCCCGGTATTCCTTCGGGGAGCACCCGTATTTTTCCCGAAAGATACGGTAGAAGTAGCTGCTGTTGTTATAACCGATGGCGTCGATAACAGCATCCGCGGGCAGTGTTGTCTGTGAATGCAGATAGACGGCCTGCTGGAGCTTCTGCTGCTGCAGGAGTTCCTTGAAAGTCTGCCCGGTATATTTCTTCAGAAGGCGGCTGATATAATAGGGCGGCAGTTTGAACTCGGCACAGATGTCGGTCAATGTGCCGCTTTTATAATGGGTTTCGATATATTTCAGAATGCGGAAGATCAGATCCTGCTCGTAGCTGCCGGTCTGGTTTCCGGACATCGAATCGGCGAAAACAGACAGATTCATAAAGATCAGCCCCATGGTGATCTGATTGATGGTGTTGGTGCCCGGCTTCTTGTCGATCAGGTTCCAGAGCATATTTTCGATCAGGTTTTGGATCGGCAGGATTTCTTTGGCCTGAAAATGCAGATACGTGATCTGCGAGTCGTGGCTTGACAGGGTGGAGATGAGAAAACTGCGCAACACATTTTCCCGCTCCATCATGGAGAGGGTGCGGTCGAAAAATTCCGGCAGGATGATAAAATTGACGGCGATATCATTCCGGCCCGCAGGCAGGATCTCATGGGCAGCAGCCTGATTGAGAAAAAGCAGGTCCCCCTCCTGCAGGACGACCCTGTCGGTGTCGTTTATGATGTGCGTGGTAGAACCGCAGCACATGTAGACCAGCTCGGCATAATTGTGGCGGTGCCTGGGGAAATGTGCGAAGCGGGTATGAGGGCGGACCTCGATCAGATGACCGCGCTCTAAGAGCTTTGCATTATCTACCACAAATTCCCGGCTGGAGGTGTAGATTTCCTTTTGGATGTCGGAATGCCCCTGCAGAAGGGCCTTCTCTTCGGCGGTGATCTGCTGCAGGTGGCGTAACAGTTCTTCTCTCATAGTGTCCTTATAGGTGGGCTCTGCCCGCCCTTCGTAATATTAGAAAAATGTTCCGGATATACGAGTCTGCGAAGCAGATCTCGCAAACGAGCTCTGCTCGTTTTTTGCAACTAAGGTCCCTGAATTTGTAGGAAGGCGACCTTATTTTTTTATGTCCTTTCCTATATGATAAACATAGATAGAAGAAAAGTCCATTACAAATCGGCTGAAAAGCATTACGGACCAGGAAATTAAGGGAAGGAGAAGGGGTTACTTATGAACAGGTATTATCTGGCGGTGGATATCGGGGCATCCAGCGGACGGCATATGCTGGGACATCTGGAAGAGGGGAAGATGCGTCTGGAAGAGATTTACCGCTTCGAGAACGGGATGGCAAATAAGGACGGTAAGCTTCTGTGGGACACGAATCGGCTGTTTGCGGAGATCTTAAGCGGCATGAAGGCATGTGCCAAGGCCGGGAAGATCCCGGAGAGCATGTCGGTGGACACCTGGGCGGTGGATTATGTGCTGTTGGATGAACGGGACCAGGTGATCGGAGACACATACGGCTACCGCGACGGCAGGACGAAAGGGTGTGACGAAGCGGTCTATGAGCTGATCGGGGAGAGCGAATTGTATGCGAGGACGGGCATTCAGAAACAGATCTTCAATACCGTCTATCAGCTGATGGCCGATAAACTGCAAAGACCGGAGGCGCTTGCCAGGGCGAAGACGTTTCTGATGCTGCCGGATTATTTTCAGTTTCTGCTGACGGGGAAGAAGGTTTCCGAGTATACCAACGGAACATCCACGCAGTTAGTCAGTCCGGTGACGAAGCAGTGGGATAAGGAGCTGATCCGTCTGCTGGGGTATCCGGAAGAAATGTTCCTTCCTCTGCGGATGCCGGGCAGCGAGGTGGGAAATCTGAAAGCGGATATTGCGAAGCAGGTCGGTTTTGACTGTAAGGTGGCGCTCTGCGGCAGTCACGATACGGCATCGGCTGTGATGGCAATGCCGAAGGCGGTGGGAGACGGGCTGTATATCAGCTCCGGTACATGGTCGTTAATGGGGGTGGAGCTGCCGGAAGCGGACTGCAGGGAGGAGAGCAGGAAGGCCAATTTCACCAACGAAGGCGGATATGACTATCGGTTCCGCTATCTGAAAAATATCATGGGTCTTTGGATGATCCAGTCGGTACGACATGAGTTGCAGGACAGATATTCTTTTGCGCAGCTTTGCCAGATGGCGCAGGAGCAGGAGATTACGTCGCTGGTGGATGCAAACGATGACTGTTTCCTGGCGCCGGAAAGCATGATACAGGCAATTCAGGATTACTGTGCCGGAACAGGACAGAAAGCGCCCGAGACGCCGGGAGAGATCGCCCGTGTGATCTACCGGAGCCTGGCGCAGTGTTACGGAAGGACCGTGCGGGAGATTGAGGTTAATACCGGGAAGTCTTACGACAGCATTCATGTGATCGGCGGCGGGGCCAATGCGGCGTATCTGAATGTGTTGACGGCGCAGGCTACGGGCAGGACGGTCTATGCAGGGCCGGGGGAAGCCACGGCGATCGGCAATATCATGGCGCAGATGATCGCGGCCGGAGAGCTGGAAGGACTGGCAGAGGCAAGAAAGTGTGTGGCGGAGTCGTTTGAGATTCAGAGGTATGAATGATTAGGTAGTGGCAGCGGACGCTCGAGCGGAAGTCAAAGTCTTCGTCGCCGCGCTTTTTAAGGGGCTTCTTAAGAAATTGACTTCCGTTCGAGCTGTCATTGAACAATGTAAGTTGTCTGCCATAGCTTGATGGATGAAGGTAGGATTCAAAATGAAAATTTAAAATAGAAAAAGGAGAACAAGACATGACAAAAACAGAAAAGTACGAATCTGCAAAAGAAGTATTTGCGGCGATCGGGGTGGATACGGATGCTGCCCTTGAGACCTTGAAGAAGGTGCCGGTTTCCATGCACTGCTGGCAGGGGGATGATGTGATCGGATTCGACCATGACGGCCCGCTGACCGGCGGCATTCAGACCACGGGAGATTACCCGGGCAAGGCGAGGACGCCGGAGGAATTGATGGCGGATATGGACAAGGCGATTTCCATGATTCCGGGCAAAAAGAAGATCAATGTGCATGCGTGCTATGCGATTTTTGAAGAGGGTGAACATGCGGATCGTGACAAGCTGGAGCCGAAGCATTTTGCGAAGTGGGTTGCTTTTGCAAAAGAGAAGGGTATGGGCCTGGATTTCAATCCCACCTTTTTCTCACATCCGATGGTGAAGGACGGGCTTACGCTCTCCAGTCCCGATCCGGAAGTCCGTAAGTTCTGGATCGAGCATGGCAAGGCGTGCATCCGCATCTCACAGTACTTTGCGCAGGAGACGGGCGTTCCCTGTGTGATGAATATCTGGACGGGCGACGGTTTCAAGGATGTGCCGGCAGATCGTATGGGGCCCAGGATGCGTTATAAGGAGTCCATCGAGGAGATCCTCTCCGAGCCATATGACAGGACGAAGGTAAAACCCTGCGTGGAGTCCAAGGTGTTCGGCATCGGCGTGGAGTCCTATACGGCGGGATCCGCCGAGTTTGCGCTGTCTCTGGCGGCCATGAATGAGGGCTGTCTGCCGCTGATGGATAACGGGCACTATCATCCTACGGAACTGGTATCGGATAAGATTCCGGCGATGCTCTGCTTCTATCCGGAGATTGCTCTCCATGTGACGAGGGGCGTTCGCTGGGATTCCGATCATGTATTGCTTTTGGATGACGAGACGAAGGAGATCGCGAAGGAGATCGTGCGCTGCAACGCTCTGGACCGTGTCTATATCGCCCTGGATTACTTCGACGCCAGCATCAACCGCGTATCCGCGTGGGCTGTAGGCATGAGGAGCTTCCAGAAAGCGCTGATGATGGCGCTGTGTACGCCCAATGAGCGGTTAAAGAAGCTGCAGGACGAAAGCCGCTTTACGGAACTGATGGCGACGCAGGAGGCGGTGAAGATGCTGCCTTTTGGGGATGTGTGGAACTATTATTGCGAGCAGAGCGGTGTGCCGGGCGATTTCGATCTGTTTGGCGAAGTGCGCAAATACGAAGAGGAAGTGCTGCGTAAACGTAAATAGGTATAGTGAACGACATAACAGATTTCGTTAACTTTAAAATAATTAATTCGCAGGCGGAGCAGGAACGGAGGACAATATGAAAGTCTTAGAAGCAAAATTTGTACAGGGTTTTATCAGAATGTGTAACGACGGCTGGGAGCAGGGCTGGCATGAGAGAAACGGCGGCAATCTGAGCTACCGTATGAAAAAGGAGGAGGCAGAGTCCGTAAAGGAAGAATTAAAGACGGACGGCGAATGGAAAGCGATCGGCACATCGGTACCGAAACTGGCGGGAGAATATTTCCTGGTGACGGGCAGCGGAAAGTATTTCCGCAATGTGATCTTAGATCCGGAAGATTCGCTCGCCATCGTGGAGATCGATGAGAAGGGTGAAGATTATCGTATCTGTTGGGGGTTGGTGAACGGAGGAAGACCTACCAGTGAACTGCCCAGCCATTTGATGAACCATGAGGTGAAGATGCAGGCTACCGGCGGGAAACACCGCGTGATCTATCATGCCCATACGACAAACGTGATCGCGCTGACCTTCGTTCTGCCCCTTGAGGATGAGGTTTTTACGAGGGAACTGTGGGAGATGGCGACGGAGTGTCCGGTGGTATTTCCGGACGGCATCGGCGTCGTGGGATGGATGGTTCCGGGAGGAAGGGATATTGCGGTGGCCACCAGTGAATTGATGAAGAAATATGACGTGGCGATCTGGGCTCACCATGGTATGTTCGCATCCGGCGAGGATTTCGACCTGACCTTCGGCCTGATGCATACGGTGGAGAAATCGGCAGAGATCCTGGTGAAGATGCTCTCCATGCGGTCGGATAAGCTGCAGACTATCATACCGCAGAATTTCCGTGATCTGGCAGTGGATTTCAAGGTGACGCTGCCGGAGAGGTTTCTTTATGAGAAATAGCAGCAGAAAAAGATAAGATTAATAGAAAATACCCTCCTGACCTGTGAAAACAAGTGAGAGAGGGTATTTTGCTGTTCATTTATTTCTGCGAGCAATGTGTCGGGCGACGTGCCTGCATAAATATTTGGCGAATGCCGCAAAAGAGCTGTACTTTTTTATTTCCCGCAAAACCTGTAAATGAGAGTATAATAAAAGAAAACCAACAACGATATTGTCGCAGGAGGGGAAGAAGGGGTCTAACATGTATAACATGAGTCATGAGTATTGGTGTTGGAATTGACATGGGGTACAGGGACGATGAGGGGAGGGTACATGTTCAGTATTTTACTGGTAGAGGATGAGAAACTGGAGTTAGAAACGCTGCGGGATTATGTGGACTGGAAGAAGCTTGGGGCGTCGAGAGTTTACACGGCCCGAAATGGCAGGACGGCGTTGGAGTGTCTGGAGGAGCACGATCCGGATATCATGATCACGGATATCCAGCTTCCGGTGATGAACGGGATCGAGCTGTCGAAGCGGGCAAGGGAAGAGGGATTCGGGTGCAAGATTGTTTTTCTGACGGGATATGACAATTTCGAGTATATGAAGTCGGCTTTCCAGGTGCAGGCGATAGACTATATCCTGAAGCCTTTCCGTGTAGATGAGGTGGAAGCCCTGATCGTGCGTATCCGGGAACAATTGGAGAAGGAGCGGATGGCAGAGCGTTCCGTGGAACTGGCCTCCGGCCAGGTGTTTGCCATGGTGTGCGAGCAGGAAGGGGCGGATCTGGAGGAATTTGGCCGGAAATATCTTTCCGTTCCGGCAGACGAAAAGGCTTTTGGTCTGTTGGCAGTTTATGGGAACGCGGACGAGAAAGCGACGATGTGGATAGAGGAGCTTACGGAAGTACGTCACGCATTCTGCGTGGACAGCCTGATCGTAGTGGTTCTGCACGGATATGTCTCCTTCGCGGATGCGGCAGGACGGATTGTGACGGTATTGGACGGGAGAGGAAGCGCAGCCTGGTTTGGAGATAAGGTTTCGCTTGCGGATATGAAAGCACATACGGATATTCTGCTCAGCTACAGAGACAGGATGTTTTATGGGACGCCGGGGGAACTGCTTCGTATAGAAGGCAGGGCAGAAGACCGCGGCGGAAGATTCGACAGAGAGCGGTGGAATCAGAAGGGACAGAAATTATGTCAAAGCATTTTGGGAGGGGGTATTTCGGAGCCGGCGGAAGAGGCACTTGCCGCATGTATGGAGGAATTGCGCGCGCTGAGCAGGGAGGATTGCCAGAGAGAGGCCTATGGGTTGTATCTGAATCTGTATAACAGGCTGGAACTGGATCATGCGGCGTTGATGGAGGAGATGGAAAAGAGGAAGGACAAGCCGGAACTTCGGATCTGGAATACCGGATTTTTTGTGGAAGTACAGGATGCGCTGCGGCAGTATGTAGAAGCGCTGTGCCACTTTTTTGACAGACAGCGGGAGAACCCCAACTATTATGTCACGATGTGGGTGAAGGATTATCTGGAGAAAAATTATATGCATGTGTGCAGTGTGGAGGAAATGGCAGAGGGGATCCGCCTGTCTCCTAATTACTTAAGAAGCCTTTTCAAGGCCGGAACGGGGCAGACGATCCTGGAATATATGACGGACTTCCGGCTGCAGAAAGCGTGTGTGTTTCTGCGGGACAAGTCTTTGAAGGTGAAGGACGTGAGTCTGATGGTGGGATATGAGAACGTATCTTATTTCAGCCAGATCTTTGTAAAACGCTACGGGGTGACGCCGAATGAGTATCGCAAAATGGTTTAGGGATCAGAGCTTTTTTCGGAAAATGACAGTGATCTACGTGGTGTTTGCCGTGCTGCCCATGATCTTTGTGACCGCCTATAATTACATACAGACAAGCAGGATCTTACAGGAGAAAAGCTATCAGGACATGCAGCAGAATATGGAGACTACCGGCAAGAGCCTGGAGACGTTCTTCGAATCCTACAGTACGATTATGGATCTTCTGTATACGAATCAGATGATGTATAACTATCTGGGGATAGATTATACGGATGTATCTTATGGGGAGATGTTTTATTATACGGACAGGCAGCTTCTGCATAATACGTTATCTTTGTTTCCGAGCATTCACAGGATCCGTTTCTATTCCGACAATGCGACGCTGCCCAGGGACAACTACTATTTCTATCAACTGGATCAGTTGCCCGGGGACTTTCAGGAGAAAGCGGACAGGAAAGCCGGTTCGGCGGTGGCCGGTGGTATTGTGAAGGAGGACGGGAAGAGATATGCGGGCCTGATCCGGAAGATGAATTATTATAGCAGCGGCGGGATCGAGAATTATCTCGTGATCCTGGTCGATACGCAGGACCTGCGTGAATGGCTGCAGCAAAACAGCGGCAGCAGGCGGACTTATCTGATCGAAGAGGGTGGACAGATCCTGGCTGCTTCCGATGCGGAGGCGGCGGGCAGGCGGCTTTCAAGGTTTGTGCCGGAATGGAGAAGACTGGCGGACTGCGGCGGAAGCTGTGTTCTGGAACAAGAGGGCAGGCCGGCGATCTGTATGTCTCTCAACGTGGGTATGGGGATGAAACTGATCATGACGGAGGACCAGGAGAGTCTGTTAGGAGAGGCGGAGGCGGTCACGAGAAAGATACTGGCTATTTTTGCGGCCAGTTCGCTGCTCGTGTTTGGGGCGATCTATCTGTATGGCAGATTGGCGGCCACACGTGTGGACAAGGTAGTCTATGCGGCCAGGAAGCTGGGTGACGGGCAGTTCGACTATATCCTGCACGATATGGGCGGCGACGAGGTGGGACAGATCGCGGAAGCCTTTAACCTGTTAAATGAGAGGATACAGATCCTGATTCAGGACAATTATGAGAAAAAACTTCTGATCAAATCCAGTGAGATGAATCTGATGCAGGAGCAGATCAATCCGCATTTCCTGTATAATGCGCTGTCCGTGATCTCATCCATGTCCATGCGCGAGAACGGAAAAAGGACGGTGGAGTGCCTGCGCTATCTGGCGGATTTCTACAGGATATCCCTGAACAAGGGGCGGGAGGTGATCAGTGTAGAGGAAGAACTGGATCTTCTGAAAAATTACATGAAGATACAGAAGATCCGTTTCGGTGAGGATGTGAGCATCCACTATGAAGCGGATGAGGATGCCCTGCAGTGCAGGACGATCAAACTTATCCTGCAGCCGCTTGTGGAGAACGCGATCCATCATGGCCGCCGGGAGGAGGAAGCCCTGCAGATCGATGTGCGCATTCTGCGGCAGAACAGCCGGATCGTCTACGAGGTGTCCGACGACGGCCTGGGGATCGAGCCGGAGAAGTTAGTCAGGCTGAGGACGGAATTGAAGCAGTCTCAGGAGGGATTTGGCCTGAAAAATGTGGATATCAGAGTGAAACTTCATTATGGGGAGGACTATGGCGTAAAAGTTGAAAGTATCCCGGATAAGGGGACCTGGGTCCGGGTGGAGATACCGGCAGAGCCGGGGCAGCTATAACGGACGCCATAGGTATAAGACCTGCACAGAGTATCGGAATGTTGTGTTTCCGGAATACTGTGCAGGTTTTTCGTTTGTGCACATCTTTACTCTTTCGCTTTGAGAAAACATTTTCTTTGGTGATTCTTGTCCTGCTATCGTTCAAAATTGACAGAAAGTGTTGAAAATTGATATTGACCAGGAAAATATGTTACAAAATCATTCAAAATTGAAAGATATCATTAAATTCTTTCATTGAGGACAGGGCGATATCAACATAGAATAGAGCTGCGGGGAAAAAGAAACATACAAAATAAACAAAGAGAGGGTGGTTTTATGAAAAAAGCGGTTCCTGCAGCGGCCAAATCCCATAAGAGCGTCAAGACCCAGCTCTGGGAACAGAGATATCTGTTCTTATTGCTGCTCCCTTCGCTGATATGGGTCATACTGATCTGCTACGCTCCGATGACAGGTCTTTATATGGCATTTATCAATTATACTCCCAAGGGGAACGGATATTTTGCGGATCTTGCCAGTTCCCAGTTTGTAGGATTTGACTGGTTTCAGTATTTCTTCTCTACGGATTTCCTGATCATTATGAGAAATACACTGGCTACCAGTCTGCTGACACTGTTGTTCTCCTTCCCACTGCCGATCATCCTGGCGATCTGTCTGAATGAGGTGAAGAGCGCGGGCGTCAAGAAATTCGTGCAGACGGCTTCTTATCTGCCGTATTTTATTTCCTGGGTCATCGCAGCCAATATTTTCATCACATTTCTTTCTGCAGACGGTGTGATCAATCATCTGCTGATGGCGATCGGATTTACGGACGAACAGATCCTGTTCTTCCAGAAGGGATCTTATTTCTGGTGGATCATTGCGATTGCCAATGCCTGGAAGGTGCTGGGCTATAACGCGATCATTTACCTGGCGGCAGTGTCCGGTATCAGTCAGGACATGTACGAGGCGGCGGATGTGGATGGCGCCACCAGAGTACAGAAGATCTGGTACATAACGCTTCCGGCGCTGAAACCTACGATCATGGTACTGCTGATCCTGGCGATCGGCGGTGTCCTCAATACAGGGTTTGAACAGCAGCTGTTGATGGCAAACGATTCCATCCTGAATTATTCGGATGTTTTGGACACCTATGCATACCGGTATGGTCTGAAAAACGGCTATGGACAGACGGGACCTTACGCATCAAGAGGATGCTTTGACGGTGCGGCACAGTCTATGAGCGGTATGGTGGAGATCACAGGAGATCCCGATGGGTCTCCGTATATGACGGGAACCTATATTATTGATTATGCCAGCGCTTTGTATGCGGCGATCGGTACCCTTGCGGCGCTGCGCACGGCAGAGCGCACCGGTAAAGGACAGGTGGTGGATGTGGCACTGCTTGACGCGGCCGTTTCCCTGCTGCATACGGCAGTGCCCGATCAGATGCTGCTTGGACAGGAAATGATGCGCAACGGCAACAATGACCGTTACATGTGGCCGGCGAATATCTATCCGGCGAAGGAAGGGCGCTGGGTGTATATCCACGCGGGAATGGAGCACTGCTATAAGGCGATCCTCCAGGAGATGGGCCGGATGGAGGTGCTTGAGGATGCGAAACACGGCAGCACAAGGGAGGCGCGGTCTTCGCCGGAGGGGCGCAGGTTTAACGACGAAATGATCCGCTCCTGGACACGGAAGCATACTGCCGACGAGATCGTCGAGCGCCTTTCGCCGCTGGGGATTCCCTGCGCAAAGGTCAATACGATTCGCGAGGCGATGGAAGATCCGCAGCTGCAGCATCGGGGTATGCTGGCAAAATACAGCCGTAAGGACGGGGAAGAAGGGATTCTGGCAGGATCCGTGCCGCATTTTTCGGGGTCGGAGTTTGCCATAGAGCTTCCGCCTCCGGGATTGGGAGAGCATAACGAGACGGTTTATGCCGCACTTGGACTGAGCGGGGAAGAGATTTCCCGGCTTAAGAGGGACGGCGTGATTTAGATGGAGGGATGAATATGAAATCTAAACTGACAACACTGGAGGATGCCGTAAGACGTGTACCTTCGGGAAGTTCTATTGCATTGGGCGGCAGCATTCTGCGCCGCCAACCAATGGCCTTTGTACGCGAAATGATCCGTCAGGGGAAAAGGGATCTGACGATCTTCGGTTATCCCTGCGGTCTAGCGACCGATATGCTGGCAGGCGTCGGCGCGGTGAAGCGTGTGGAGGCGGTATATACCGGATTATTCCAGTTTGGCATGTCCTACAATTTCCGCCATGCGGTCGAGAACGGTGAACTCGAGATCAAGGATTATCCGGAAGTTGCACAGGCAGCGCGGTATCAGGCAGCAGCCATGAATATAGATTTTATCGTGACGAAGGACCTGCTTGGAACAGGCATGGCAAAATATAATCCGGAAGATATTGTGGAAATGGTCAGCCCGTTTACCGGAGAGAAATATCATGCGGTCAAAGCGGCAAAAACAGATTTTACCATACTGCATGAGTATGTGGCTGACGAGTACGGCAATGTGCAGTGGCCGGATCATTGGGATGCGGATGATCTGGATATGCTGATGGCAAAGGCCTCAAAGAGGCTGATCGTTACGGTAGAGAAGATCGTGCCGCATAATCAGATCACCAGTCAGCCGAACAGAACTTTTATCCCGCACAGTTGGGTTGAGGCGGTCATAGAGGTGCCTTTTGGCGCGCATCCTGCGCCTTGCGACGCGTTCTATGATGAGGATGACGCTCATATGGAAATTTACCAGAGCCTGTCCAGGGAACCGGGACGTTGGCGTAAGGAGTACGCGGAGAAGTATATTTATGGGCCGAAGGATCACTGGGAGTACCTGGACACTTCTCTGACGCCGTCCCGGATGGCCCGGCTGATTGTGCGATAAAGGAGGGATAGAGATGGCATTTTATACTTGCAACGAATTGATGGCAGCGGCGACAGCCAGAGAGCTGCGCGACAATGAACTTGGTTTTATCGGGGTAGGAACGGACGGGCGCGCGTATACGCTTGCAGTTGGTATCCCTATGGTTGCAGCCCGGTTGGCTCAATTATCCCATGCCCCTAATTTTACGATTTTCTGGAACAATCTGCTCAGCCCGAAGTTGGACGAGATTCCGCCGTATCTGACACAGGACTACCTGACCAAATGGCCCTGCGCATTTCAGCCGGTGACATGTGAGGACAAAAATGAGATGCTGGCCAGTGAACGTTTTGACGTCAGCTTTGATTCTGCGCCTCAGATCGACCGGTTTGGGAACATGAATATCACGGCCATTGGCGATTATAAGAAACCGAAGGTGCGCCTGGTAGGCTGCCTTGCGCAGCCGGATCACTTTGCATTCGTGAAAAGGCCGATCATTCTGACCGATTTAAAGAGACGTACTTTTATCGAAAAAGTTGATTTTATCACCAGCGTTGGTTATCTGGATGGCGGCGACAGCCGGATCAGGGCAGGTTTGCGGCCTTATGGACCATGGAAGGTTATCACGGATAAGTGCATCCTGAATTTTGACAATGAGAATAAAGAGATGCAGCTGGAATCACTGCATCCGGGAGTCACGCTGGAAGAGGTACTGGATCATATGGGCTTTCGACCGCGTATTCCGGAAAAGATTGCAACTACGATGGAACCGACAAAGGAGCAGGTGCGTGTGATTCGTGAGAGCATCGATCCGAATCACAGTCTGCTGCGTGCATAACGGACAGCCCCACCTGTACAGCGGTGGGGCCGTTCTTGTCAAGGAGGATAAAGCGATGATGACAGGTGAGCAATATGTAGAAAGTATGCGCAAAATGAATATGCAGATCTATATGTTTGGCAAGAAGATTGAGAATCCGGTGGATGATCCGATTCTCAGGCCTTCTTTAAACTCAGTCAAGGCGACTTATGATCTGGCACAAGATCCGGAATATGAAGATCTGATGACGGTAAAGAGTTCCCTTACAGGGGAGAAGATTAACAGGTTTCTTCACATTCATCAGAGCAGGGAGGATCTGGTCAATAAGGTGAAGATGCAGAGAATGCTTGGGCAGCAGACAGCGGCGTGTTTTCAGAGATGTGTGGGCATGGATGCCTTTAATGCGGTATTCAGCACGACTTTTGAAGTGGATCAGAAGTATGGAACAAAGTATCATGAGAATTTTGTGAATTATGCGAAGTACTGTCAGGAACATGATTATACAGTGGACGGAGCGATGACGGATCCTAAAGGGGACAGGGGACTTGCGCCGCATCAGCAGGAAGATCCGGATATGTATCTGCGGATTGTAGAGCGCAGGACTGACGGGATCGTAGTCCGGGGTGCCAAGGCGCACCAGACGGGAGCGGTTAATTCCCAGGAAATGATTGTTATGCCTACGATCTCCATGGGACCGGAAGATAAAGATTATGCAGTAGCTTTCGCTGTTCCTACGGATGCGGAAGGAATCATTATGATCATTGGCCGTCAGTCCTGTGATACGAGAAAACTGGAAGGAACGGAACTGGATGTGGGTAACAGTGAATTTGGAGGCGTGGAGGCGCTGGTAGTATTTGATGATGTATTCGTACCCAATGACAGAATCTTTCTTGCGGGTGAGACCGAATTTGCAGGGATGTTGGTGGAGCGATTTGCGGGTTATCACAGACAGAGCTATGGCGGGTGCAAAGTAGGCGTCGGCGATGTGTTAATCGGGGCATCCGCGCTGGCGGCTGATTATAACGGTTGTTCCCGTGCTTCCCATATTAAAGACAAACTGATTGAAATGATCCATTTGAATGAGACATTGTATTGCTGCGGGATCGCCTGTTCCGCGGAGGGAGGACCGACAGCGTCAGGGAATTATATGATTGATCTTCTTCTGGCCAATGTATGTAAGCAGAATGTGACCAGGTTCCCCTATGAGATTGCACGTCTGGCGGAGGACATTGCAGGCGGTATTGTGGTAACGGCGCCTTCGGAAGCGGATTATCGGGATGCCACAACAGGCCCTTATGTGGAGAAATATCTGAAAGGTGCGAAGGGTGTTTCAGTAGAGAACCGTCTTCGGATCCTGCGGCTGATCGAGAATCTGTGCCTGGGGACGGCGGCGGTAGGATACAGGACCGAATCTTTACATGGCGCCGGAAGTCCGCAGGCGCAGAGGATCATGATCTCACGACAGGGAAACCTTTCGGTGAAAAAGGAGCTTGCGAAGAAGATTGCCAGGATTAAAGACTGATGTTGGGAGGATTATCATATGGCATGGCGCAGAATATATGAACAGCGAAAAATGACGGCACAAGACGCGGTAGGGCTGATCCATTCGGGTGACCGGGTGATCATCGCCCACGCGGCAGGTGCGCCGCTTGCAATCACGGATGTGCTGGTTGAACAGAAAGAGAATTTTCATGATGTTGAGATCGTGCAGATGGTATCCATGGGCAATGCAAGGTTTTGTGAACCGGGTACAGAAGGACATTTTCGGTTAAACTCTTTTTTTCTGGGTGCGCAGTCGAGATCTGCCGTGCGGGAAGGCAGAGGGGATTTTACTCCTTGTTGTTTCAGCGAGATTCCGGATCTTTTTGACGAAATACTGCCGCCCGACGTTGCCGTCATACAGGTTTCACCGCCGGACAAGCACGGCTTTGTAAGCTGCGGCGTTTCCGTCGATTATACGCTCCCTGCAGCCAGGAAGGCAAGAAGAGTGATCGCACAGGTGAATACGCAGATGCCGAGGACGTGGGGTGATACCTGTCTGCATGTATCGCAGATCGACGGCTTTGTGGAGATCGATCACCCGGTACTGGAATTGGAGATTCCCAGGATCGGAGATGTGGAGCGTGCGATCGGAGAGAACTGTGCGAGGCTCGTCAGGGATGGCGATACCCTGCAATTGGGGATCGGAGCTATCCCGGATGCGGTTTTACTGTTTCTGAAAGATAAGAAGGATCTTGGGATCCATTCGGAGATGATCTCGGACGGAGTGGTGGAACTGATGGAAAGCGGCGTTATCACAAATGCCAGGAAGACACTTTATCAGGGGAAAACGGTAGTCTCCTTTCTGATGGGCACAAAAAGGCTGTATGAGTTTGCGGATGATAATCCGGCGATCGCCATGTTTCCCGTTGATCATGTCAATGATCCCTGTGTGATAGGACAAAACGATAATCTGGTATCCATCAACTCCTGCGTGCAGGTGGATCTGATGGGACAGGTGGCCTCCGAGAGCGTGGGACTGACACAGATCAGCGGGATCGGCGGACAGTTGGATTTTGTCAGGGGATCCCGGATCAGCAAAGGAGGCCGGTCCATCATTGCGATCAGCTCGACAGCAGGGCATGGCAAGATTTCCAAAATTGTTCCTTTTCTGGATCGGGGAGCCGCAGTCACGACCTCCAGAACAGATGTGGATTACATCGTAACGGAATATGGAATTGCCCATCTTCGTGGAAAGACTTTACGTGAACGGGCATTGGCCCTGATTGCGGTGGCACATCCGGATTTTCGGAAGGAGCTGCAGAGGGCATATGAGGAACGTTTTACTGACACAATCATTGTGTAGCTGCAATCAGGCAACCAGACAGCGTATTGCGAATGGAAATGGAGTAGAACATGGAAGAAAACAAGGGGAAAGAGTGTCAGATCCTGGAAGATATCCTGAAACGCTATATTTGTCCACAGCTTAACAGACATGGGGGCGACGCTGTACTTGTGAAGGTCAGAGACAGAGTTGCCTATATCAGACTGACCGGGCATTGCAGCGGATGTCCTGCGGCAAAGTATACTTTGGAAAGCCTTGTGAGGGAAGAAATCGGAAAACATACGGATCTGATCGACGATGTTTTGCTGCAGGAAGAAGTGAGTCAGGAACTATATGATATGGCGAAGGAAATTTTGGCGGGGAAGAAAAGGAGGGTTCCATGAAAACGATTTGCTATGGTGAACTGATGATAGATATGATAGCGGAAAAGGTGCTTGCCGAGGCGGACTGTTTTAAAAAGTATGCGGGTGGTGCGGCGGCCAATGTTGCCGTACAGATCAGGCAGCTGGGCGGGGATGCGGCCTTTCTTGGGAAACTGGGGGATGACGCTTTCGGGCGTTACCTGATAGAAAACCTGCGCAGGTTTGATGTGGATACCGATGCGGTGATCAGGGATCCTGTTCGCCGGACAACGGTTGCTTTTGTGGGAAAAGATGAGAAGGACATACCGGATTATCTGTTTTACCGTACAGGCGGCGCTTCTGACACGATCGTACCGGAGGAGATCGATCAGGCATATCTGCAGCGGGCGGCTATGTTTTATTCCTCTTCTCTGATGCTGACAACACCGACTGTCAGGCGGACGACGGAGTGGATACTTGGTTTTGCAAAAAAGAATCGGATTCCGTTTGCTTTTGACTTGAATCTTCGGCCTACAGCATGGGAAAGTGTGGAGCAAGCCCGCAATACGGTAGAAAAAGTGTTTGCGCAGATCGATATTTTGAAGATCAACGACGTTGAGATGTGCTTTCTGCTGCAAAAGGACGAGAATCCTGCTACGGCAGGCCATCTGTTAATGAAAAGATATCCTGCATTGCGCGTGCTGCTGATCACGTGTGGTGACAAGGGATCCTATCTGTTCGGCCAGGATACCGGGCCGGTTTACGTAGAGCCGCATGAGGTAACAGCCGTAGATACGACCGGAGCAGGTGACAGCTATATGGGTGCTTTTCTGTATGCTTATGGAAGCTGCGGCGGTGATCCGGAACGGTTAGGGGAGATGGGACGCTTTGCGGCGGCGGCAGCAGAACTGACGATCGGCGCACCGGGTGCGCTTGGGGCGATGCCGGGGAAAGTGCAACTGCATGAGTATTGCAGGAAACATGGCGTTCCCGTTTTTTAAGAAAGGGTAGTAACGATAGAATCATTATAATAGGAGAGGGAGAAATGAAAGCATTTCAAATTGTGCCAAAGATTAGAGAATATGCGGAATTTTCTGAATTTGCAAAGGAAAGCGGGCTGCAGGCAAAAGACCTGATCTTGACGAATGCGTGGATCTTTCGGCCTAAGATAGAAGCGCTTCACCTGGATTGTCAGATATTGTTTGCGGAAAAGTACGGGACGGGGGAGCCGACTGATGTCATGGCGGATGCTATATTAGAAGAATTACAGGACAGTACTTATGACAGGATCATTGCCGTGGGCGGCGGTACGATCATTGATCTGGCTAAAGTGCTGGCGGTAGCGGATATAAACGACACAGTTGCAGATCTGTATGAGCGTATGGATGCTTTGCGTAAGATTCATCCGTTGGTCATTGTTCCCACTACCTGCGGAACGGGAAGCGAAGTAACCAATATTTCGATCATTAACCGGACCCAAAAGGGAATCAAACAGGGACTGGCTTCTCCGGCAATGTTTGCAGACGAGGCAGTTTTAATCCCTGAGCTGTTGGAGGGTCTTCCTTATCATGTTTATGCAGCCAGTTCAATTGATGCAATGGTTCATGCGGTGGAAAGCTATCTTTCGCCTCAGGCGTGTTCTTTCAGTGAGTTGTTTTCCGGGCAGGCCATGCGCCTGCTGACAGATGGCTGGAAGGCGGCGGTCAGTCATTCTGATCCGGAAGCATGGAAACCATATGCGGCAATGCTTCTTCGCGCATCAAATTATGCGGGGATCGCATTTGGCCATGCAGGCTGTGCGGCGGTTCATGCGCTGAGCTATCCGTTGGGCGGTGTACATCATGTACCGCATGGAGAAGCGAACCATGTGATGTTTGAACCGGTCATGAAAGCTTATATGAGAAAGAAGCCGGATGGCAGACTTTACCGGCTAAGAGAGCTGTTGGGCAGTATGCTTGCCTGCAGACCGGAAGAAGCGCTGGAGAACTTGTTTGATCTGGTGGAACGCGTACAGGAGCGAAAGACAATGCGGTCCTATGGCGTTACGCCGGATGAGATTACGTGGTATGCAGATAATGTAATAGAAACCCAACAGCGTCTGCTCGTGAATAACTATGTTCCATTAACGCGCGATGATATCCTGAGAATTTATGAGGATGCGCTGTAAAATGGAAGATGAAAGAAAAGTGATCAGGAGGGGCTTTTGATCAGCCCCTTCGGTCAAAACATGTCAGAAGTCATATCTGAAAGTTCTATTTGATACATTTTACCCCACATATTTTGAGCAATTTTAAGCTAATTAGATCAATGTCTTATGAAAACGGCCAAATACAGTCAAAAACAATCAAAATTGTGCAGAATAAACAAAGAAGGCTGCTTATATTTGTGAATTAATATGATTGATTTTGACTGAATTTGATTGTATAATGCAAACATAGTCAATCACACATAGTAAATGCAGAATAAGCTGAGGCAGAGGAGGGAAAGAGATGATTTATACGGTTACTTTTAATCCGTCACTGGACTATATCGTTTCGGTCGAGGATTTTAAGCTGGGGCTGACGAACCGGACCAGTTCGGAGCTGATGCTTCCCGGGGGAAAAGGATTAAATGTTTCCATGGTGCTTGGCAATCTGGGCATTGAGAATACGGCGCTTGGATTTATAGCCGGGTTCACGGGAGAAGAGATCGTCCGCCGGATAGAACAGATGGGAGTGCGGTCTGACCTGATCACGGTTGATAACGGCATATCGAGGATCAATGTGAAGCTGAAATCCATCGACGGGACGGAGATCAACGGCTGCGGACCGGAAATCCGGGAAGAAAGTGTGCATAGGCTGATGGAGAAGCTCGATGTCCTGGGAGCCGGAGACGTGCTGATTCTTGCCGGAAGCATTCCTGCTTCCATGCCGGACGACATGTACAGAAGGATCATGGAGCGGCTGAGCGGACGGGACGTGATGATCGCGGTGGACGCTACGAAAGATCTGTTGGTCAATGTGCTGCCCTATCACCCGTTTCTGGTAAAACCGAATAACCATGAACTGGGTGAGATCTTCGGGGTGGAGCTTAAGACGAGGGACGAGGTGATACCGTTCGCGAAGAAGATGCAGGAGATGGGCGCGGTGAATGTGCTCGTATCCATGGCCGGAGAGGGCGCCGTGCTGGCAGCGGCAGACGGCAGCATTCATAAGGCCCCGGCGCCGGAGGGGAAGCTGGTCAACGGCGTGGGCGCCGGAGATTCCATGGTAGCCGGATTCCTTGCCGGCTGGATGGAGAAGAAGGATTACAGCCATGCTTTTGTCATGGGATTATCGGCGGGAAGCGCCAGTGCCTTTTCGGAACAGTTGGCGACGAGAGAAGAGGTGGAGGCCGTGTACCGGCAGGTGAGGAAGCAGCAGGACGGACAGTAGCGCAGTGAGGATCAGAAACAGACGGCAATAGAACAGTCGAAATGAAGCATGTGGGTTAAAGAGAGACAGTAAAATAGGAGGAGCAGAGCGATGAGAATAACGGAACTTCTGGATCGGAGAAGCATTTCGCTTACCGGAGCGCCGGCGAATAAGGCGGAAGCGCTCGATCAGGTTGTGGAACTGATGGTGCAAAGCGGCAAGATCAATGATAAGGAAGCATACCGCAGACAGGTGTATGCGAGAGAGGAAGAGAGTACCACCGGTATCGGGGAGGGGATAGCGATTCCCCATGGCAAATGTGACGCGGTGACGAAGCCGGGCCTGGCGGCAATGGTAGTAAAGGACGGTGTGGACTTTGACGCACTGGACGGCGAACCGGTGACGCTGATCTTCCTGATCGCGGCGCCGAACACGGAGGACAACGTTCACCTGGATGTACTGAGCAAGCTGTCCGTACTGATGATGGATGAAGACTTTTCCGACAGCCTGCGTAACGCTTCGTCGGTAGAGGAGTTCTTATCCATTATCGATCAGGCGGATGAGGAGAAGGCCAGCATCGACGAGCGGCTGGCGGATACGGGCCTGGCGGATGCCGGTCAGGTGAAGATTCTGGCAGTCACCTCCTGCCCGACCGGAATTGCTCATACTTACATGGCGGCGGAAGGGATCGAGAAGGCGGCGAAGGAGAGAGACTGCTTCGTGAAGATCGAGACACGGGGTTCCGGCGGCGCGAAGAATGTCCTCACGGCAAAAGAGATCGAGGAGGCCGACTGTATTATCGTGGCGGCGGATGCGCAGGTGCCTATGGATCGTTTTGACGGGAAGAAAGTTATCGAGTGTCAGGTTTCCGACGGCATCAGTAAGGCAGGAGAATTGCTTGACCGCGCCATGGCAGGCGATGCGCCGGTATATCATGCGGCGGCTAGTTCACGCCCTGCGGCGCAGGCTTCGAAGAAGGGCGGCAGTGCCGGACATCAGATCTATACCCAGCTTATGAACGGCGTATCCCATATGCTCCCCTTCGTGGTGGGCGGCGGCATTCTGATCGCGATCGCCTTCCTGATCGACGGACTTTGCGTGGATATGAATGCGCTGGACGTGACAGAGAGAATGAATTTCGGTACGATCACGCCGGCGGCCGCGTGGTTCAAGCAGCTAGGGGACGCGGCATTCGGTTTCATGCTCCCGGTACTGGCGGGCTTCATTGCCATGGCCATTGGTGACAGACCGGCTCTGGCGCTCGGGTTTGTGGGCGGTATGATTGCTTCCGGCGGAAAATCCGGTTTCCTGGGTGCGCTGGCGGCAGGCTTTCTGGCAGGTTACACGATCGTAGCGCTGCGCAAGGTATGCGATAAGCTGCCGGATTTCCTGGAAAAGATCGCGCCGGTTCTGATCTACCCGTTAGCCGGGCTTCTGATCATGGGCCTGATCATGACTTTCCTGGTGGAGCCGGTGATGGGCGGCCTCAACACGGCGCTGAACAACGGACTGACCGGCATGGGCGGAACGAGTAAGGTTATCCTGGGACTGATCCTGGGCGGCATGATGGCCATTGATATGGGCGGTCCTTTCAACAAAGCGGCTTATGTGTTCGGTACGGCAGCCATCGCGGCAGGCAACTATGACATTATGGCAGCGGTTATGATCGGCGGTATGACACCGCCCTGCGCGATCGCGCTGGCAACGCTTTTCTTCAAGAAGAAATTTACGAAGGAAGAAAGAGAATCGGGTCCCACCAACTTTATCATGGGCCTGGCATTCATCACGGAAGGGGCGATTCCCTTTGCGGCCTCCGATCCGCTGCACGTACTGCCGGCCTGCATCGTGGGGTCGGGCGTGGCCGGTGCGCTGTCCATGGTATTCGGCTGTACGCTGATGGCGCCCCATGGCGGAATCTTCGTCTTCCCGGTAGTGGGGAATGCGCTGATGTATGTCGTGGCATTGATCGTGGGCACACTGGTCTCCACGGCACTGCTGGGAGCGTTGAAGAAGAACGTGGAGTAACAGGGTTACAGTAATTACGGGAGCATTTGCAGGGTTGAAATTTTTAATGTTGTTCCCTATAGATCTTGAACAACAGACAGCAAAATAATAAAATAAAAGAAAAGAGGAGAATCATCATGAAAGAATTCAAGTATGTAGTAACAGATCCGGAAGGCATCCATGCACGTCCCGCAGGAGAACTGGTGAAGGCGGCCAAGGCGTTCGAGTGCAGCATTAAGCTCGCAAAGGACGGCAAGACAGGCGACTGTAAGAAGATCTTCGGGATCATGGGCCTGGGGGTTAAGAAGGGCAATGAGGTTACACTTACCTTTGAGGGCGCCGACGAGGATGCGGCATGCGAGGCGATCAGTAAGTTTATGCAGGAGAACCTGTAACAGTCTGGGGTTTCGGTGCTCTGTACTTGAAGTTCCTGTATGGATTTTCGAGGATATTCAGTACGGAGTACCGGTATCAGTACACGGAGGGAACTATGTTATCGGAACAGAGATATGAGATGATCTTAAAGATCCTGGAGGAAAAGCGCAGCGTGACGGTGACCGAGCTGACTAGGCTTCTGGATATTTCCGAATCTACCGCGAGAAGGGATATTGTCGTGCTGGACAAGGCGGGTAAACTGGTGAAGGTGTTCGGCGGGGCGGTACTCTCGGACAATACTTATCAGGCAGCGGAGCCGACGGTAACGCAGCGGGCTGATGTGAACCGGGAAGAGAAAAGGAAGATCGCGCAGTACGCGGTATCTCTGATCGAACCGCAGGACTTTATCTATCTGGATGCCGGGACGACTACCGGCTATATGGTGGATTTCATCGAGGAGACAAAGGCTACTTTCGTGACCAATGCCGTGGCTCATGCGCAGCGTCTGGCGGCCAAGGGCGTTCGCGTGATCCTGATCGGGGGAACGCTCAAGAGCACCACGGAGGCCATTGTGGGAACCATGGCGGCGCTGACGCTGAAAGACTATCATTTTACCAAAGGGTTTTTCGGTACGAACGGCGTCAGCCGGACGGCCGGGCATACGACGCCGGATGCGGATGAAGCCCTGGTCAAGAGAACGGCGGTGCAGCAGTGCAGGAAACAGTATTTTCTATGTGATAACAGTAAATTTAACGTAGTCAGTGCAGTGACATTTGCTGCACTGACTACCGGAACGATCCTGACTGATGCCGCGGCGGAAGACTACACAGAGTCCGCAGATATCATACTCTGCTGACAGGAGAAGTTTTCGGGCCGGTTGAATTAAAAAAAAGAATGTGTTACAATCTTTCTCAGACAAAGAACAGATGTGGATGACAGGAAGTCATTCAGGGAACAGAAGTTCCTTTTACAGTTAACAATATTAGAAATTTCGTTTACTATAAGTATCGTGAATGATGCATGTACAGGAAGGCGTGCGGTTATCCGGAAGGAGCCGTGTGTCTTTTTTTAGTTAACGACATTAGAAATTTCGTTTACTATAACTTATGAGAAAGGAAGGATAGCGACAGCATGAACTTATCCGATTTTTTTACACAGAATCCGGAAGCTGCCATCGCCTTTTCCGGAGGGGTGGACTCAGCCTATCTGCTCTATGCGGCAGTGCAGTGTGGGGTCAGGGTGCGGGCCTACTATGTGAAGTCTGCATTTCAGCCGCAGTTTGAGCTAGATGACGGACTGCGGCTTGCACAGCAGCTGGAAGCTGACTTGAAGATCATAGAAGCGGATGTGCTTGCACTGCCAACGATCGCGGCAAACCCGCCGGATCGCTGCTATCACTGTAAAAGGCTGATCTTTGAGGCGATCGCCAGGGAAGCCTGCGCGGACGGATTTTCGCTTCTGTTGGACGGTACGAACGCATCCGATGAAGAGGACGACCGTCCCGGTATGCGGGCGCTTAAGGAATTGTCGGTACAGTCGCCGCTCAGGATCTGTGGGCTGACCAAGAGCGAGATCCGGCGCCTTTCCAGGGAAGCGGGCCTTTTTACCTGGAATAAACCGGCCTATGCCTGCCTTGCCACAAGGATTCCCACCGGCGAAACGATCACGGAGGGGAAGCTTGCGGCCACCGAAGCCGCCGAGGACTATCTGACAGCGCTTGGATTCACGGACTTCCGGGTGCGCAGGATGGGAGATACGGCCAAACTGCAGGTGCAGGCCGATCAGATAGAGAAAGTCATGGCAAACAGGGAGAGGATCATGCAGGAATTAAAGCGGTATTATACGGCGGTGCTGCTTGATCTGGAGCCGCGGGGACGGGAAAAGAGTAAAGTGTATTGCGGGAGGAAGCAGGATGAACAGTGAGATCAGGAAAACATTGGAGGCGGTGCAAAGAGGAGAGCTGTCTGTTGACGAGTCGCTGCTTGCCATCAAGAAAGCACCCTTTGAAGATATCGGTTACGCGAAGGTGGACATGCATCGCGGCATCCGTCAGGGAGCGCCGGAGGTCATCTACGGTGCCGGCAAAACGGCCGAACAGATGCTAGGCATTATCGAGGCCATGAAGAGGAACGGCCAGGAGACGATCCTGATCACCCGCCTGGCTCCGGAGGCGGCGGAATGCATCGGCAGAACCTATGAGCTGGACTACCGGCAGGAGGCGCGGATCGGTATCATTGGCCGGATCCCTGCACCGGACGGTATCGGCCGGATCGTTGTTGCGACGGGGGGAACCTCGGACATTCCGGTGGCTGAGGAAGCGGCGCTGACGGCGGAAGTGCACGGCAATGAGGTAGTGCGCCTCTATGATGTGGGAGTGGCGGGACTGCATCGGATGCTGGCGCATATGGATGAGATCATGAGCGCTTCCGTGATCGTTGCCATCGCGGGCATGGAGGGCGCGCTGGCCAGTGTGATCGGGGGTCTGGCGGATTGTCCTGTGATTGCGGTGCCTACGAGCGTGGGCTACGGCGCTTCTTTTCACGGAGTGAGTGCACTTTTGTCCATGTTAAATTCCTGTGCAAGCGGGGTATCGGTGGTGAATATCGATAACGGATTCGGCGCCGGTTATCTGGCGGGGATGATCAATCATATGACGGGGAAGCAGTAACGGTTCGGCCTTCGGCTTCCTTATGATGGAGAACATTCTGCAGAACGGAAGTAAAACGGCGGGCGGATTAAAGGAACTGTTATGTTAAATTTGGAAAAAGAATGGCAGGAGGAAAGACAGAGAATGAAGACGTTATATTTAGACTGCGGCATGGGGGCGGCGGGTGATATGCTGACCGCGGCATTGTTGGAGCTGCTTCCGGATCAGGCGGGATTTATCGCGGAACTGAATGCACTGGGGATTCCGGGCGTGACGATTGAGAAGGAGCGGGTGAGCAAATGCGGCATCGGCGGTACGCACATTACGGTGAAAATCAATGGTGAGGAAGAGGACGAAACTATGCACGACCATCACCATAATGCCGGTCATGCAGAACATGCACATAATCACGAAGACCATGATGCCGGCCATGCAGAACACGACCATGCGCACGAGCCGCACCACCATCACCACAGCGGCATGCATGACATCGAGCATATTGTCAGCTGCTTTTCCGTATCAGAGCGGGTGAAGAAGGATGTGCTTGCGGTTTATAACCTGATCGCGGAAGCCGAGAGTCATGTGCACGGCGTTCCGGTATCGGAGATCCATTTTCATGAAGTGGGAACCATGGATGCGGTGGCCGATGTGACGGCGGTATGCCTGCTGATGGAGCGGATCGCGCCCGATCAGGTGATTGCGTCGCCGGTTCATGTGGGATGCGGGCAGGTGAGGTGTGCGCACGGCATCTTACCCGTACCGGCCCCGGCCACGGCGTACATCCTGCGGGAGGTGCCGGTCTATGGCGGTGAAATCAGGGGGGAACTGTGTACGCCTACGGGGGCGGCGCTGCTGAAGTACTTCGTGACGCAGTTTGGCGGTATGCCGGTGATGACGACGACGGCCATTGGCTATGGCATGGGTAAGAAGGACTTCACGGCGGCGAATTGTGTCCGGGCGATGCTTGGCGAGACGGAAAATGCCAGGGATACCATTTTGGAACTTAACTGCAACGTGGACGATATGACCGGAGAGGCCATTGGATTTGCCATGGAAGAGCTGTTTACCGCCGGTGCACTGGAAGTGTACACGACGCCCATCAGCATGAAGAAATCCCGTCCGGGAACGCTTATCAGCGTGATGTGCCGTCCGGAAGACAGGGAGAAGATGGTGCGGATGCTTTTCCGGCACACGACGACGATCGGTATTCGGGAACAGAGATACAGGCGCTATACGCTTGACAGATCGGTGGAGACGGTATCGACGCCTTATGGGGATATCAGGAAGAAGATCGCAGCCGGATATGGCGTTACAAGGCAGAAGTACGAGTATGAGGATCTGGCGAGAGCGGCCAGGGAGAACGATCTTTCCGTCAGGGAGATTGTTGATTCACCGGCCCTGCGTATAAACTATGGAAAAGGGCAGCAGGGCCAACAATAATACGGATAAAAGAGATATAAAAGGATATACATTATGAAGAAATATCGTTCAATTTTTATTGTCATGGCGTTAAGCTTTGTGTTGTCCGCCTGCGGCGAAGACAGGGCAAAGAAAGAAGAGGAGACAGAGCCGGAGACGGCTTCCCAGCCGGCAACACTCGTCTATGGCAGCGGCGACTATACCAGGATCAATCCGGCCATGGATGAGCACGGGGAGATCAATATCCTGCTTTTTAACGGGCTTACCGCTCATAACGGGGACAATGAAGTCGTTCCGGGACTTGCGAAGAGCTGGGTGTTTGATGAGGGGTCCTGCACTTATACGTTTGATCTGGAAGAAGATGTGAAGTGGCATGACGGCGAGGACTTTACGGCGGAGGACGTGAAGTTTACGATAGAGGCCATCATGGATCCGGAGAACGGATCGGAGAATGCACCGAATTATGAGGATGTGGAAGAGATCCGTGTGATCGACGACCATACCATCGCTTTTCGCTTATCTGCGCCCAATGTGGCGTTTCTGGATTACATGACGATGGCGGTACTGCCGGAGCATCTGCTGGCAGGGGAGGATATGCAGGAATCGGATTTCTTCCGCAGTCCGGTAGGAACAGGGCCTTACAGACTGGAGCGCTGGGACGTGGGGCAGGCGATCACGCTGGTCAGGAATGAGGATTACTTTAAGGGCGCGGCGAACATAGAGCGGATCGTCTTCAAGATCGTGCCGGATGACACGGCCAAGGCGCTGCAGATGAAAGCGGGAGAGCTTGATCTGGCGCTGCTTACGCCGCGGGATGCACAGACGTTTGCGGATAGGGAGGGGTATACCTGCTATGAGATGCAGACCTCTGACTACCGGGGGATCCTTTTTAATTTCAGACACGAATACTGGACGGAAAACAGGGATCTGATCCCAGCCGTCTGTTGTGCCATCGACAGGCAGGCGATCATCGACGCGGTGTTATTGGGTCAGGGCGTGCCGGCTTACGGGCCGCTGCAGCGAAACATCTACAACAACGAGGACGTCGATCACTATGCGTATGACCCTGCGCGGGCAAAGGAAATCCTGGAAGCTGCCAGCTGCACGATGGGAGATGACGGTTACTACCAGCGAAACGGCGGGAAGGTTGGCTTCGTAATCAGCGTGGGCGCCGGGGACCAGGTGCGTATCGATATCGCGCAGGCGGCGGCGCAGCAGCTGCGGGCAGTGGGGATCGACTGTTCCGTGGACATTCCGGTACAGGTGGACTGGGTCGGACAGATGGCTTATCTGATCGGCTGGGGCAGTCCTTTTGACGCGGACGATCATACGTATAAAGTCTTCGGGACAGATAAGGGCGCCAATTACAGCGGTTATTCCAATGCGGAGGTCGACCGTTATCTGCTGGAAGCCCGCCAGTCCGATGACCAGACGGTGCGAGCGAAGGCCTATGACCGGTTTCAGGCGGCGCTTGCGGACGATCCGGCCTTTGCCTTTATCTGCTATGTGGACGCTGATTATGTGGCGGATTCACGAATACAGGGTATTTCCCGGGATACGGTGATGGGACATCATGGCGTGGGCATCTTCTGGAATGTGGCAGAGTGGACGCTTGGCGAAAAGCCGTCGTCATAGGTGATATCACGAGCATGGAGGTTACAATGACAGCATTATTGGATGTAAACCACCTGTCTGTCAGTTTCGATACGCCCCAGGGTGAGATACAGGCCGTCCGGGATGTCAGTTTCTCTCTGCAGGCCGGCGAGGTACTGGCCGTGGTGGGAGAATCGGGCTGCGGCAAGAGCGCGCTCTGCAAGGCGATCATGCGGCTTCTGCCGGCCTCTGGGCGGATCAGATCAGAGGGGATCTATGTGAACGGAACGGATATTGGCGGCATGAAAGAGCGGGAGATGTGCAGGCTTCGGGGGAAGCTGTTTTCCATGGTATTTCAGGATCCCATGACGTCGTTAAATCCGGCAATGACGGTTGGTGCGCAGATTGCGGAGGCTGTCAGGGTTCATGACCCGAAGATCGCGAGGCAGGCGCTTCATGACAGGGTCGCAGAGCTGATGCGGCTGGTGGAGATAGACCGGGTGCAGGAACGGATGAAACTGTATCCGCAGCACCTGTCCGGCGGTATGCGGCAGCGCTGTGTGATGGCGATCGCGCTGGCCGGGAATCCGGCGATCCTGTTTGCGGATGAACCGACTACGGCGCTGGATGTGACGATCCAGGCGCAGATTCTGGATCTGCTGCGCAGCCTGCAGCGAACGCTCGGTATGGGGACGGTCTTCGTGACGCACGACCTGGGGGTGGCGGCAAGGGCGGCGGACCGTGTGGCGGTGATGTATGCCGGTAAGATCGTGGAGATCGGGACGTGTGAAGAGATCTTCCGGGATCCGAAGCATCCTTATACATGGGGGCTTATGCGGTCCCTTCCGGCATTCGCCAGAGGCCGGGATACGCTGTATACGATCCCGGGAATGCCGCCGGCACTTCTGCATCCGCCGAAAGGGGACGCTTTTGCGTGCCGTAATCCCTGGGCATTGGCGATCGACTATGAGGAGGAGCCGCCGCTGTTTCGCGTCAGCGATACGCATTATGCCGCCACCTGGCTGTTGGATGAAAGGGCGCCGAAGATCGCATCGCCGGTTGCAGGGGTTGCAGACGGGATATCCGATAATTGTTTGGTGGGAGAGGGGACATCTGACAGAAAGGACGACAGGCCGAAAGAACCGGATCGGGAGAGCGTGTGTGCCGGGACGGCGCAGGTTTCGGCGGGTAAACAGGAGATCTTACTGGATGTACAGCATCTTACGTATGTATTTCCTCTGAATAAGAAGACGGTATTTAAGGCTGTCGATGACGTCTCTTTTCAGATAAAAAGGGGAGAGATCTTCGGGCTGATCGGCGAATCCGGATCGGGGAAATCGACGGTGGCCCGCTGCATTATGAATCTGTACCGGCCAAATGGTGCAAAAATTCTCTACAAGGGGATCGATACCTGTGATCCGGCCTTATTTCGCAGGCACCGGAAAATGTTACAGACTATGCGGCAGATCATTTTTCAGGATTCCGGTTCCAGTTTAAACCAGCGGATGAAAGTGTGGGACATTATCACGGAGCCGTTGCAGATCTGGCATATCACGCCGCCGAGGGGATCCATGCGGGCGGAGGCGGCATTTCAGATGCACTATGTGGGCCTGGACGCATCCTGCCTGAACCGTTATCCGACAGAACTGTCCGGGGGTCAGAGACAGCGGGTGGCAATCGCGCGGGCGCTGTCCATGGAACCGGAACTGTTGGTGGCGGACGAACCGGTGGCTTCTCTGGACGTATCCATTCAGGCGCAGATCGTGAATCTGTTCCGGCACCTTCAGAAAGAGCATGGCTTTTCTTTTCTCTTTATTGCCCATGATCTTGCCATGGTGGAGTTTTTGTGTGACCGTGTGGGTGTTATGTATCAGGGAAAACTGGTGGAAGAGGGAGCGACAAAGGAAGTGTTTTCGAATCCGAAACATCCCTATACAAGGGCGCTTTTGGACGCAAGTGTTCGTCCGGTACCTATGCCGGTTTTCAGAGAGTGTTTGTATAGAAGCTGACAGGATGGAGGTATGCTGTGGCAGGAAGCAGATGGGATAAGATATGGTATGTGGGGAAGAAACTTTTGACCTTCTTTGGAAGCATTCTGGTCCTCTCGGTAATGGTCTTTAGTATCTCACGTCTGGCGCCCGGGGACCCGCTTGTATCTTATTACGGAGACCGGGCGGAGAAGATGAGCCAGGGGGAGCGTGCGTGGGCGGAAGAAAAGCTGGGGCTTCATGAGCCGATCCCGGTTCAGTATGTCCGCTGGCTTGCAGGTGCGCTGCAGGGTGATTTTGGAATTTCTTATAAATATAAAAGGCCTGTTGTCAACGTGATCGGGGAACGGGTCGGAAATACGCTGCTTCTGGGCGGGATCGGATTCGTGCTGATCTTTTGCCTGGCGCTGCTTTTGGGCATTTGGTGCGCGTGCCGTGAGGGGAGGCTGTTTGACAGCGTGATCTGCAAGATCGGTACAATCAGCAGCTGCATTCCCGAATTTTGGCTTTCTTTACTGTTAGTGCTGCTCTTCTCCGTAAACTTGAAGTGGCTGCCCGGCAGCGGCGCTTACACCGTGGGGCAGGCCGGCGGCTGGGTGGACCGGGCAAGACACCTGATCCTGCCGCTTGCGGTAGTCGTGTTGGGCCATTTGTGGTATTATGCGTATTTGATCCGAAACAGGATCCTGGCGGAGATGCGGGCCGATTATGTACTGTTAGCGAAGGCCAAGGGCCTGACAAGGCGCAGGGTGCTGTTCCGACACTGCCTGCGGAACGTGATGCCTGCTTATCTGAGCATTATGGCAATCTCTGTTCCACATATTCTGGGCGGCACTTATGTCATCGAGACGGTTTTCTCCTATCCGGGGCTGGGAACGCTTACTTATGAGAGCGCCAGATATCATGATTACAATCTGCTGATGCTGCTGTGTATACTTACCGGGATTCTTGTTATTCTGGGCAATCAGGCGGCGCAGGCGATCACTGAGAAGAGGATTGGATAATGGAAAATAGATTTGCGATCGTGGGGATTTGCCCGCTGCCGGAGGAACAGCGGGAAAGACAGTACAGGTGGCAGCGAGTAAAAGGCGTGCGGCCATTCTTTGCAGGCACCGTTTTGATGCTTGTTCTGATCGTTATGGGATGCCTTCTGTGTGATCTGTTTGTGACAAAGGATCCCGGATATTTGGATCTGCACAATTACGGTGCGCCGCCTGACAGGGAATTTCTGTTTGGAACGGACACGATGGGCAGAGATATTTTTGCCATGATCTGGTACGGAGGCAGGACCTCACTGACTATCGGTATAGCGGCAACGATGATCTCCACGGTTCTGGCGGTTGTTCTTGGTGCGCTGAGCGGCTGTGCCCCCTCACGGGCAGACAAGCTGCTGATGCGGATGACGGATATTCTGCTCAGTGTGCCGGCTCTTTCGGCCGTGATTCTGATTCAGGCGGTCCTGGGAGAGGCAGACGTGTTAAGTATTTCCTTTGTACTGGGAATTACCGGTTGGATGAGCATTGCCAAAGTGGTAAGAAGCGAAGTGCGCCAGATCAGGGAATGTGAATATGTGATCGCCTCCAGGTGTATGGGCGGCGGCTTTTTTCATGTATTGTGGAAACATTTGACGCCTGGCTTTCTATCTTCTATTATGTTTATGGTGGTGATGAATATCAGAAATGCGATCGTGGCGGAATCCACCTTAAGCTTTATGGGGATCGGCCTGCCGGCAGAGGTGGTCACATGGGGGAGCATGTTATCCCTGGCGGAGGACGCGATGCTGGCGAACGCCTGGTGGATCATCCTGATCCCGGGCGCTTTTCTGGTGGTGACATTGCTGTGTTTTACAAGTCTTGGAAATCATCTGCGAAGGAATGTGAGTCGTGGAGAGAGTAATCTGTAGAGAAGTGGAATTGTGGAGGTCGGCAGAATGGCGGCGAAAATGAATGAGGAACTGATCTATGAGATCCTGTCCGTGGTGGAGGAGATTCCGGAGGGAAAGGTTGCTTCTTATGGGCAGATCGCCAGATTAACCGGGTGGGATAAGAATGCGAGACTGGTGGGGAAGGTTCTAAGTTGTGCGGAGTATTACGGAAATTATCCGTGCCACAGAGTCGTCAATCATGCAGGGCGGACGGCGCCCCATTTTATGGAGCAGAGAAAGCTGCTGCTGGAGGAGGGCGTTATCTTTAAGGAAAATGGCTGCGTGGATATGGGAAAGTGCCAGTGGAAGGAAGAAGGGTAAGCCTAAGTAACAGCTGTTATGGCAGACAGGTAAAATGCCGGAAACATCTTGCGCTTACTGAAGAATATGTGCTATATTTATATAATATATCGTATTGCTTTATGGAAGGAAATCACTGATGGATAAAAAGGAAAAAAGCCATATTAATATAGAATCAACGAAATTCGTTCTGGGCGGTTTCATTTTACTTATTTTCTTCAGTGTTGCGGTATTTGCATTTCTTGGCACTTATATGAGCCGGCAGAGTGAGGCAACGATAGACGAGCTTGGCAATATGTATATGACCAGCATGGGGGAACGGATCTGCAAACATTTTGAAACGATCGTAAACCTGCGGCTAAAGCAGGCGGAAGCAGTGGCAACGGTGGTCTCGGCGGACGGGCATGACGCACAGGAAATCTATGATGAGCTGATCTACAGGACGGAAGTCAGGGATTTTGCTTCTCTGGCGCTGTGCTCCGAGTCAGGGGAGTTTGAAACATTGTACGGAGAGGCGGCAACGCTGATCGATCCGGAACCCTTTCTGGAGTCTCTCAGGAACGGGGACAGGAAAGTGGCGGTAGCGGTCAATGATTCCGGAGAACAGGTAGTGTTGTTCGGTGTGAACGCAAGGTATCCCATGAGCAATGGTCAGGAGAGTATCGCTACGATCATGGCAATTCCGGCAGAAGAGATCAGTGAGGAGCTTTCTCTGGAGAAAGAGAGCATAGAGATGTATGCCCATATCATCCGGACGGATGGTACTTTTATCATCCGGGATGAAAGTATACAGTATCCCGATTACTTCAGTTATCTGCGCGGAACTTATACCGGAGATGAGGACAAGGGTAATGTGGAGCGTTATGTTGAGGATCTTACCGGTGCGCTGAAGGAAGACCGCAAATATGTGGCGATTCTGGAATTTGGCGGCGGCAGACATCAGGTTACTACGGTCAGCCTGCCTAATTCCGAGTGGAATCTGGTGATCGTCATGCCTTATGGCGTATTGAATCAATCGGTAGAAGCATTGAGTGAGGAGAGAACGGCCGCTACCCTGCTCGCATGTGGATCTATCCTGCTGCTGTTGCTGCTGCTTTTCTTTGCGTACTTTAGGATGAGTAAACAGCAGATCCATGATCTGAATGAAGCGCGGCAGGCGGCAGAAGAGGCAACCAGGGCCAAGAGCGAATTTCTTTCTAATATGAGTCATGATATCCGGACGCCCATGAATGCGATCGTGGGGATGACGGCTATTGCCACGGCGCATGTGGATGACAAGGAACAGGTGCAGAACTGCCTGAAGAAGATTGCCCTGTCAGGTAAGCATCTGCTCGGACTGATCAATGATGTGCTAGACATGTCCAAGATCGAGAGCGGCAAGATGACACTGACGGCAGATATGGTTTCCCTGCGGGAAGTGATGGAAGGGATCGTTGGCATCGTTCAGCCGCAGGTGAAAGCGAAGCATCAGAATTTTGAAGTGCATATAGATCGTATTATTTCGGAGGATGTATATTGTGACAGCGTGAGACTGAATCAGGTATTGCTGAACCTGCTGTCTAATTCTGTCAAGTATACGCATGAGGACGGTTCCATTCGTCTTTCCCTGTATCAGGAGCAATCACCGAAGGGAGAAGACTATGTCCGCACCCATATTCTGGTTAAAGATAACGGTATCGGTATGTCGCCGGAATTTATGTCCAAGATCTTTGAGTCTTATTCCAGAGCGGATAACCGGAGAGTGCATAAGACGGAGGGCGCCGGGCTGGGTATGGCGATCACCAAATATATCATTGATGCCATGGAGGGCAGCATTGATGTGGAGAGCGAACTGGGTAAGGGTTCCGAGTTCCATGTAACGGTCGATTTCGAGAAAGCGACTGTCAAGGAAGTGGACATGATCCTTCCGGCATGGAAGATGCTGGTGGTGGATGATGATGAGACGCTCTGCCGTACCGTAGTGGATGCACTTGACTCCATTGGCATCCAGGCAGAATGGACACTGAGCGGAGAGAAGGCCCTGAGGATGGTCATGGAGCATCATGACAAGAGGGATGATTATCAGATCATCCTTCTGGACTGGAAGCTTCCGGGGATGGACGGCATTCAGGTGGCCAGAGAGATACGGCGCGAGTTGGGAGATGAGACTTCGATCCTGCTGATCTCGGCTTATGACTGGAGTGAATTTGAGACAGAGGCTCGTGCCGCGGGTATCAGCGGATTTATCGCGAAGCCGCTGTTTAAATCGACGCTTTTCTATGGACTGCAGAAGTATATGGGCAATGAGGGAGATCTGCAGGTAGAGGAGACAAAAGCAGCCGATCTTTCCGGTTACCGGATCCTGGTAGCGGAGGATAACAGCCTGAATTGGGAAGTTCTGCATGAATTGCTGACTGATCTGGGTCTGGAACTGGAGTGGGCAGAGAACGGACAGATCTGTGTGGAGATGTTTGAGAAAGCTGCGGAAGGCTATTACGATGCCGTTCTGATGGATGTCCGGATGCCGGTGATGACCGGGTATGAGGCTACCAGGGCGATCCGTGCTTCCGAAAAAGCAAATGCGCAGACGCTGCCGATTATTGCCATGACGGCGGATGCCTTTTCGGAAGATATACAGCGGTGCCTGGATTGCGGCATGAACGCTCATACGGCCAAGCCTGTCAATGTTGATGAGCTTGTTATGTTGTTAAAGAGATATCTGCATATTGAGTAAAGTATGAAAAGAGAACATCCACAGGCAGCTCTGCGCACTCGCTGCGCCGGAAACGATACAGGATACGGAAAGCCGGACCGAAAGGCCCGGTTTCTGTATAGTACGCCTGACGGCGTATGACATTCAGGGAGAAAACAGTATGCCAAATACGACAAAGTATGCATTGGAAGCGTCACTTAAGAGACTTCTGCTGCACAAATCACTGGACAAGATCACGATCCAGGACCTGACAGCGGACTGCGGCATCAGCCGAATGTCCTTCTACTATCACTTTAAGGATATCTATGATCTGGTGGAATGGAGCTGCATTGAAGACGGCAGGAAAGCGCTCCAGGGCAGGAAGACTTACGATACCTGGCAGGAGGGTATGCTGCAGATCTTCGAGGTGGTGATGGAGAACAGGCAGTTTATCATGAACGTATATCGGGCGGTGGAACGGAGCAAGATCGAAAGCTATCTGTATGAGCTGACGTACCGTCTGATCGCCGACGTAGTGGAAGAGAAGTGTGCGGATACCAGACTGGCGCCGGAGGACAAAACATTTATCGCGGAATTTTATAAGTATGGATTTGTGGGTATCATGCTGGATTGGATCGACCGGGGTATGAAAGACGATCCGGCGTCCATTGTCGAGAAGATGAGTATTACCCTGCATGGGAACATTACGCATTCCATAGAGAATTTTTTATCAAAAGAGGTGAGATGATAAGTTTTTTATCATTTCGCCTTTTTTGTAAATTGGATTTTCTTTTATCGCTGTGTATTATGATGCCTAAGAAGAGCGGAGCCGGTTTCGAGACGGGACATTTGGCAGTATGATAAAATGTTTCCGGACATTCAGGCGGCGAAAGCTCTGAGACAATGACAGATGTTATGTCGTTAACTATAGGAAAGGCGGTAAGAGATTATGGCAAAGAAGACAGGACTTGGTTTGGGTGTTGCAGCGGTGGCGGCAGGCGCCGGGGCGGTCGCGTATGCGGCGCACAATCATGAGAAGAAGAAAGCGGAGGGTGGTCAGCAGGCGAAACACGGCTTCGGCAGGACCTCCGGTAAAAATTATGTGACGGCAGAGCCCGAATACCGAAATACGGAACTGGGAAAAGATGCGAAGAACAGCAAGGGGATCTATTACAGCAACGGAAACTACGAGGCCTTCGCAAGACCGAGGAAGCCGGAGGGCGTGGATGAGAAGAACGCTTATATCGTGGGCAGCGGCCTGGCTTCCCTGGCGGCGGCCTGCTTCCTGGTAAGGGACGGACAGATGCCCGGCAGTCATATTCATATTCTGGAGGCAATGGACATTGCGGGCGGCGCCTGCGACGGGATCTATGACGCCACAAGAGGCTATATCATGCGGGGCGGACGGGAGATGGAGAACCATTTCGAGTGCCTGTGGGATCTGTTCCGCAGCATCCCGTCCATCGAGACGCCGGGGGTGTCCGTGCTGGATGAATATTACTGGCTCAACAAGGAGGACCCGAACTATTCCCTGTGCCGCGCTACCGTAAACCGCGGCGAGGACGCCCACACCGACGGGAAGTTTGATCTCAGCCAGAAGGGCTGCATGGAGATCATGAAGCTTTTTATGACGAAGGATGAGGATCTGTATGACAAGACCATTGAGGATGTCTTCGATGAAGAAGTGTTCGATTCTACCTTCTGGCTGTACTGGCGGACCATGTTTGCCTTCGAGAACTGGCACAGCGCACTGGAGATGAAGTTGTATTTCCAGAGGTTCATTCACCATATTGCAGGGCTGCCGGATTTCAGTGCCCTGAAGTTCACGAAATACAACCAGTATGAGTCGCTGATCCTGCCCATGCAGAAGTACCTGGAGGCGGCAGGCGTGGAGTTTCGCTTCAACACGGAAGTGACGAATGTGATCTTCGAGATCAGGGACGGCAGGAAAGTGGCGAAGGCCATCGAGTGCCGGGTAAAAGGAGTCGAGGAAGGCATTATGCTCACGGAGAACGATCTGGTGTTCGTCACCAACGGCAGCTGCACCGAGGGTACGGTGTACGGCGACCAGAACCATGCGCCCAACGGGGACGCGGAGGTCCGCACCAGCGGCTGTTGGAGCCTGTGGCGCAATATCGCCAGACAGGATGAGGCTTTCGGTCATCCGGAGAAGTTCTGCTCCGATATTACGAAGACGAACTGGGAGTCTGCGACGGTGACGACGTTAGATGACAAGATCCTGCCTTATATCACCGATATCTGTAAACGCGATCCGAGAAGCGGCAGGGTCGTGACCGGCGGCATCGTAAGCTGCAAGGATTCCTCCTGGCTGCTCAGCTGGACCATCAACAGACAGGGACAGTTCAGGGAACAGGATAAGGATCAGGTGTGCGTATGGGTTTACGGCCTGTTTACGGATGTGCCCGGTGATTATGTGAAAAAGCCGATGAAGGAATGTACAGGCAAGGAGATCACGCAGGAATGGCTCTACCACCTGGGCGTGCCGGAGGAGGAGATCGAGGAACTGGCGGAGCACAGCGTGGTCTGCGTGCCGACGATGATGCCTTATATCACGGCATTCTTCATGCCGAGGACAAAAGGAGACCGGCCGGATGTGATCCCCGATGGCTGTGTGAACTTCGCTTTCCTGGGACAGTTCGCAGAGACGCCAAGAGACACGGTCTTCACGACGGAGTACTCCGTGCGGACGGCCATGGAAGCCGTATACGGACTGCTGGGCGTAGACAGAGGCGTGCCGGAAGTATGGGGCAGTGTGTACGATATCCGGGAGCTGCTTGGCAGCAGCGTGAAGCTGATGGACGGAAAGTCACCGCTTGAGATCGCCCTGCCGGGACCGTTAAATGCATTGAAGAAGCCGCTGCTGCGTGTGATCAGGGGTACGGTAGTGGAGAAAGTTCTGCGGGACCAGGGCGTGCTGAAGGATGGGATGCTTTAGAACCCACGCAGGGGCGGCATGCACCTTGCGGGAAGACTTCCATAGTATATTATAGTAAGGTATAACAGGAAAGCAGGATGGAAGTTATGGAAGCAAGTGGTAAGATATTACAGAGTGACTGCAGTTTCAGCGGTGTATCGCCGCTGATGCTGCCATTTCCCTACCCGGCGATCAAGGTGCGGGAGCCGAATCAGTTCTATGCGAATCTGCTGACGGTGGATTATTGTGGTTCGGTATCGGAGCTGACCGCTATCACCCAGTATATTCATGGCGAAAGCTGTATGTGCTGCGGCCATTGTCCGGAGGCGAGGACGTTGCTTGGCATCGCGATGGCAGAGATGATGCATTTGCAGAAGCTTGGCGAAATGATTGTGCTCTTAGGCGGGAGTATCGACTATTCGGTGCCGACACGCAGCGGCAAGTCTCAGATGTGGACACCGGGATATGTGGATCTGGCGGGGAATCTGCAGGGGATCATCCAGACGAATATCGAGGCCGAGAAGGCGGCGATTAATCAGTACGAGCAGCATATAAAGATGATCGAGGATACCTGTGTGAATGCAGTGCTAGCGCGGATCGTGCAGGATGAGGAGTATCATATTATGCTGCTGCAAATGATGAAAAGAGCATAGCGGAACAGGAATAGAACATCGGACGAAATATTTATATCCTCTTATGTAATGGCAATAGATTGACGATATATTAATATAAGTATCTATTTTTGGAGATTGTAGTTGCCATTATCATTCACGGAGGAATTTTATATGGTCATAAGACACAATATGCTTGCCGCAAACGCAGGGAGGCAACTGGGGATGGCCGGCAGGAATAAGGCAGATTCCACGGAGAAACTGTCTTCCGGATATCGTATTAACCGGGCTGCAGACGATGCGGCAGGGCTTTCTATCTCTGAGAAGATGCGCAGGCAGATCAGAGGACTGAAGCAGGGCGTGAAGAACACGCAGGAGGGTGTCTCCGTATGTCAGGTGGCGGACGGAGCTCTGGTGGAAGTCAGTGATATGATCCAGAGAATATCGGAACTTTCGATAAAATCAGCTAACGGAACGAATACGGAAGAAGACAGGGCTTATATTCAACAGGAAGTCGGACAGCTGATCACGGAGATAGACCGCATTGCAGAGACTACAACCTTTAATGAGATCAAGCTTTTTGACGGCCTGGAATCTTTTGGCGGCGGTACGATCAATATGTCGAAGCCCTCGACTGACGGCAAATTTTTCCAACTGTTTGGTAATGATATTTCCAAAACAGGATATATGCAGGAAGCGCTGACACATACTATGGTTGATGCTTCCACTTCCACTTTGGATACGGATCCGGCAGCTAATCCTTATGTCAGTGTGCATATCAAGATGAATGTGTTGAATGATCTGAAGGATTTGGTCGATACGACCTTTTTCGTAAACTGCTGCACGGACTGCTGCCCTTCTACGGTCGTGTTCACCGATACGGCAGGGGTGACATCCGTTCCCGGGAGAATAGAAATCGGTATGAAGAAAGGCGACGGCAGTTATTTTAATGACGCCACAGAATTTAATAAGTATATCGTGGATTCCTTACAGGGCAATGATCCGAGTCATGTTAAGTTTGCCTATAAGGGAGAAACCCTCTTTATATATGATATTGATAACCATAGTTGGACGCAGGATCAGAAGGAGGCAGCCTATTTCTGTGATTCCAAGGAGATTTTCGGTAACTTCGAGGACGCGGGTAAGAAAATATGGATTCACACCGGATGTGAACCGGGGGAAGGTATCTGGCTGGAAATAGGCAATATGAGTGCACAGTCGCTAGGCATTAAGAGCCTTGATGTTTCCTCGGAAAACGGAGCCGGGGTTGCGATGGATGCCTCCAAAGATGCCCTGCGAAAAGTCATGAAGACACGCAGCCGGATCGGTGCGCAGCAGAACCGGTTGGAGCATACGATCGCCAACGAGGATAATATCGTAGAGAATCTGTCTGCGGCAGAGTCACGGATCCGGGATACCGATATCGCCACGGAGATGGTCCGCTTTTCCAATATCAGTATCCTGGAACAGGCCGGCACATCCATGTTGGCGCAGGCAAATCAGCAGCCGAATTATATATTGCAGCTGTTGCAGTAGACAGGCAATTTGTTTTGAGAGGAAGTTCGGACGAAAGGCAGAGGTGATAGTCGCTTCTGCCTTTTTGGAGGTTATGGGAATAGGAATCAGGGCAGGAAGCGGACGACCCGGGAGGAGACGGCATATGCGTAAATTTCATAGACAACAGATATTGGAAGTGATCGAAAGCTTGCATACGGCGCATCAGCATTGCAGGGATTATCTCTCCGGAAAAGCCTGCCAGGCAGCACAGAGCCTTCTTACCGACTGCCAGGATGCCGCTATCCAGATCGGGGAACTGATCGAGCAGATGGAAGGGGAAGGAACCAAGGCGGTTTCCTGCCTGGAGCAGTACTGTGAACGGCTTTACCAGGTTACGATACAGGCAGAAGGGATGAGGCCGCAGAAAGTTTATAAATATCTGGAAGAGGCGCTGCTTAAGGCAGAGAATGCGGTCAGGCACATCAAAATTAGGAAAGAAGTAGTATTTCTGCCTTATAAGGCGAGTATGTGGGACTCATTAGAGAGTGTCTATCTGGCGGCAAGAGAAGATGAAGAATGTGATGCCTACGTAGTGCCAATCCCCTATTACGATAAGCTGCCGGATGAGAGCATGGGAGAATTGCATTATGAGGGCGATGAATATCCGCCGGATATTGAGATCACGCATTATGAAGCCTATGATCTGGAACAGAGACATCCGGATGTCATCTACATTCATAATCCGTACGACAGGTGCAATGTTGTGACCTGTGTACCGGAGCGGTTTTTCTGCAGTAACCTGAAAAAATATACGGACTGCCTGGTGTATATCCCCTACTTTATTCTGGATGAGATTGAGCCGGACAACCAGGAGGCTGTCGATACCATGAAACATTTCTGTTTCCTGCCGGGGACAATCTGGGCGGATAAGGTGATCGTACAGTCCGAGAAGATGCGGCAGATCTACATCAATGAATATAGTAAGGCGGCGAAAGAAGCCGGGCTGTCAGGAGAGCATACGGACAGAAAGAAACTGGAAGAAAAGATACTGGGACTGGGATCTCCGAAGCTGGACAAGGTACACAGAACCAACAGGGAGAGTATGGAGATACCCGAAGAATGGAAAAAGGTTATCGAGAAACCGGATGGTACCTGGAAGAAGATCATCTTTTACAATACGAGTATCGGGGCGATGCTGCAGAATGAGGAGAAAATGCTGCAGAAGATGAGAGCCGTCTTTAGGACATTCAGGGAACAGCAGGAGGAAGTGGCGCTCCTGTGGAGACCGCACCCTCTGTTGGAGAGCACGATCAAAGCCATGAAACCGCAGATGCGTAAGGAATATGAGAAGCTGGTAGAGGAATATAAGGCGGAGGGATGGGGCATCTATGACGATACGGCAGAGCTGGACCGCGCTGTGGTGCTGAGTGACGCCTACTATGGAGACCGAAGCAGTGTGGTACAGGTGTATCAGGAGACCGGCAAACCGGTGATGATACAAAATGTTGAGATTCTGTGAAAACGTGGTAGATCACACAGCTAAAGGGATTGGCCGTATTGGTCGATATATTATAGAATGTTTGAAATTATTCCAACCACACAGGTGAAAAGTATTGCAGTTTGAAAGGAGCCTGGCCAGGCATATGAGAGAGTTGACCCATCTGGAACAATTGGAAGCGGAAGCGATCTATATCATGAGAGAAGTGGCAGCCGAATGTGAGAAGCCGGTGATGCTTTATTCGATCGGCAAGGGAGAGTGTAAAATAAAGTGTGTAAGTTACTGGTAACAAAACTTACGCACTTTATTTTTTATATAAGGTGCGGTATTCTAAAATGAAAGGAATGAAAGGATTATGCGTACAGCACTTATGGCAAAAAAACCGAAAAGAGACCCCAGAACCGTTGCGATAGCAAAGGCAATCCTGGAACAGTATGACTGTAAAAATGTAGAGGATATGCAGGATGCGATCAAAGATATCTTCGGACCGATGTTTGAGGCAATGCTGCAGGGGGAGATGGATTCCCACCTGGGCTATGAATCCAATGACCATGGTCCTAAAAGCACAGAAAACCGCCGCAATGGATACAACAGTAAGACTCTGAAATCTACCTACGGGGATATCCAGGTTGAGGTGCCCCGTGACAGGGATGCATCTTTTGAACCGCAGGTGGTCCCAAAACGGACACGGGATGTGAGCGGGATCGAGGATAAGATCCTGTCCATGTATGCAAGGGGCATGAGCCAGCGTGATATTGCCGCTACCGTGGAGGATATTTACGGATTCGAGATATCCCACGATACGATATCGTCGATCACAGACAGGGTGGTTGAAACGGCAGAAGAATGGCAGAACCGCCCTCTTAAGAAATTTTATACCTTCCTGTTTGTGGACTGCCTGTATGTTTCCGTCCGTAAGGAGATGGAAACCAAAAACCTTGCTGTCTATGTGATTCTTGGGTATGATGTGAATGGAAGCAAGGATATTTTGGGGCTCTGGATCGGTGAATCGGAAGGAAAACATTACTGGATGCAGATTTTTGATGAGATCAAAGGCCGCGGCGTAGAGGATGTCCTGTTTATCAGCATGGACGGGGTAAGCGGCCTGGAAGAAGGGGCAAGGTCCATCTTTAAGGAGGCAGTGGTCCAGCGCTGCATCGTGCACCTGGTCCGCAATTCCATCCGGTACATACCTTCTAAAGACTATAAAACATATACAGCCCAGTTAAAGAAGGTGTATGGCGCTTGCAGCCTGAAAGCGGCGGAGGCAGAGTTTGAGAGGTTTAAGCAGGCATGGAGCCAGTATCCCGGGGCCGTGGATGTGTGGGTCGTAACTGGCAGCATGTGGAACAACTCTTTAATTATGGGAGTGCAGTACGGAAAGTGGTGTATACGACCAACAGTATAGAAGCCGTCAATTTCAGCTTCCGCAAGGTGACAAAGAAGGGCTCCTTCCCCAGTGAAGACGCCGTCAGGAAAGCCCTGTACCTGGGGATCACGGAACTGTATAAAGTTTGAAACAAAGAAGTAGTGGTTAGAGAAAAATTAATTGCATAACAAACAAGCCATCTTTCGGTGGCCGAAAAATTAGATATAGACACGACATCTAATCAGGCAACCGGATCCACCTCGTCTTTGATGGTGTATCCCCGTTGTTTAAGCAGATTGAGTGCCTGTGAAGTAGTAAGAACTTTTTTTTAACTACAGGACGGGATTCAAGAAAACCATCTGGTGTATAAGGCTTTAAATCCGTGAGTATGTGCCAGATAGCGGTCAGGAGCATACGACAGACAGCGATGATAGTTTTCTTGTGGCCGCAGCGAACTTTTATACGCCGGTAACGGACAGCAAATTTAGGATGTTTCTTCGATTTGACCAAAAAGAATGGGGAATTAGAAGAGGCCCACGGATTGCGCAGAGCGGATTCGAGAGGGTTGTTTGCTATGGAATTGCAAATGTATTTTACAGCGTTTGTGGCCAATAGCAAGAGGATCATGAGACTGACTGAGCTGGCTACGCAATAAAGTGGTATTCTCTTTGCATGCATTAGGGTGAATTTGTGTGTAGATGCTTTTTATATAATAGAAGAAAGAAAACTCCCGCTAAAAAAATGGGAGTTTTTCAGTGTCCTTTAAAATCAATAATTTAGGGCTTGACATTATAGGAAGGATGATAGTATATAGGTATTCTTTTTTTCTTATATGTAAATTCCTTCATTATAATTGGAAAACTGTTTAAATGATTAACTACAACAACAATTGTTTGTGCATAGTAACATATTATGGGAGAAAAAACAAGTATTTGCAATGTGTTTTATTTGGTTTACTATTGTAATGAAAAAAAGAATGTGCTACAATTATATCAAGTAAAGAACAAGTCTAAGATTCTCATAGTATCTTAACGGATTGGGTCTGCAGTCCGTTTCTGAGCAGAGCAGTCTCTGCGAGAACTCCTTGCTTATAAATAAACGCAGGGAGGAAAGAGCAGCGGCTGGAACTGACCGCATAACGCCTCTCTGTCTATGAAAAGAAAGAGAGGTATGATATGCAGCAGAAGAAAAAGTGTAAGACAGCAAAAGTGCAGGGAACAAGACCCATAACGACGAGGCGTGGCCAGGCAAATCATTACACGGGAAGATATTTTCAAGAGAGACCGGGCGATGTATACCTTTAGAGAACAATGTGCGGAAGAGATCGACCTGCTGCTAAAAGACGGTGCGGTTAAAATATTCCTCAATATGACGAATTCGGTTGAATTGGGCACCTTAGCGACTGAGCAGGAAGAAGATATATTACAGTAAGGAAGAGGGAAGGGAAACGTGGTATTCATAAATGAGTCCTGGAATAATACCGGAGAAATAGTGGTATATAGTAATTATCATAAATATTGGCTAGATAAGGAAGGAAAAATCAAGAATCCATTGTTTGATGTTTACAGTGGAAAAATTCTTGATTTGAAAGAAGGAAAGCCATCGGCCATTCATTATTTTTACAAGTTATTAGATGCGGAAATATGTAAAGACATAACGGTATGTGCAGTGCCGTCGAGCGATTCTGCAAGATTATCTTCAGGGATTGGTATGCTTGCAGAGATGCTTGCGCGGAACGAACGCGTAGATAAAGTATACTTTTTAAGAAGAAGTACGGATATCAATAAGTTGGCATCAGGAGGCAGGAGAGATCGCCAGGTTCATATGCATTCTATAGTAACCGTGCAGGAAATGGAGATTACAGGGGACATTGTACTGCTAATGGATGATGTGACTACTACAGGCAATTCTTTATATGCATGTAAAGAGATTTTGATGCAGGCTGGGGCAGAACACGTCGAAATGTTTGCATTAGGGAAAGCGATTTAGTATGGGAGAAGAATATTCGATTAAGGATATCGAGAAACTTAATATTGCCGAGAGAGTGAAGAAACGATCTGCAAACTTAGGGATATCGTATTGCACGATAAAGGATGAGAACTATCCCCGTGACTTGCAGGAACTATCCGACAGGCCGGCTGTTTTGTATTATAAAGGAGAGATTGCCGTTATTAATGCCTATAAGAATATCGCTGTGATCGGAAGCAGAGGCTGTTCTTCGACAGGAAGAGAACTGGCTTATAAAACCGGACGACTCCTTGCCAGTGAGGGTGTAGTGGTGGTGAATGGTCTGGCATTGGGATGTGACACAGAGGCATTGCGAGGAGCGCTTGATGGCAGGGGAAGATGCGTGGCAATCATGCCATGCGGATTAGATAATATTCAGCCAAGATCTAACAGAGGACTGGCGCAGAAAATCATTGATGCCGGTGGGTGCATTTTGAGTGAATATCCGGTGGGTACGGATTTGATGAAATATCAGTATATTGAGAGAGATCGTTTGCAAAGCGGAATAAGTCAGGGTGTGGTTGTTATAGAAGCCGAAAGAAAGAGCGGGACGATGCATACAGCAGAGTTTGCAGCCAGACAGCATAAACGATTGGCATGTTATTACCACAAATTGTTGGAAATGTCTTCGGGGAACCAATACCTTGCGGATTCCGGAAAAGCTGTGAATATAAAAAATGAAAAAGATATGCTGGCATTTGTGCGGAAGATTCCGCAGACGGAACGATACCAGCAAATGTCGCTGTTTTAGGATAAGTGATATTCCAGTTGTAGGGAGAAATTTGCCACCAGACTCCATCTAAAGAATAATACATCCTATGCCGATATTTATTACAGTAGTTCAGGATGAATGAAAAATATGCATGGATGCAGATATTGGATAGAGGTTTAAACGGCCATTGCATCAAGACGCAATGGCCATTTTTTTGAGGAACTGATATGAGCAGGGAGAGACTGGGTACCAAAGCGGAGACATTGCAAAGACTGTACCGGAAATTAAAGTACGCACAGGTATTGCCGCAATATACGTTCACCGTAGCCGAATGGATGATGGATCCGGAACAGGTTATAAAGAATTATCTGGCACTGGACTGGAAGGCGGAAGTGATCGTGCGGAGCAGCTCCCTGGCAGAGGATACGAGCAACGGTTCTCAGGCAGGAAGGTATGAGTCGGTTGCCAGTGTATGTGGAGAGGAAGCCTTTCGGAATGCCATAGAGAAAGTGATCGATTCTTACGATGATGACAATGAGCTAAATCAGGTATTGGTGCAGCCCATGCTTGCGGATGTCAGGATCTGTGGCGTTGCATTTACGCTTGATCCGAACACGATGGGGAACTACTATGTGATTAATTATGATGAGAAAGGTTCCACTTTTGCGATCACATCCGGACAGGGAACGGAGAACAGGCTATATTACCGGTTTAAGACATCCAGGCCGGAAAAACTGCCGGATGATGTAAAAACAGAAAAAGAGAATCATAAGTGCAATGATATAGTCGAGGACAGAATGGACCGCTTATGCAGGGCGCTGCAGGAATTAGAAGAGTTCTTTGGACAGGAAAATCTGGATGTAGAGTTTGCATTTGACGGGGATGATGCGCTGTATATCCTGCAGACAAGAGCTTTATGTGTACAGGGGAAACCTGTAGAAAGGAAAAGTCAGCAGTCGGAACTGGAGCGCATCGAAGAGAAAATACGGCAGGCACAGCGGAAAAAACCCTTCCTCTGTGGAGAAAAGGCGCTCTACAGTGTCATGACAGACTGGAATCCGGCAGAAATGATCGGCATTCGACCGAAACCGCTGGCATTGTCGCTTTATCGGGAAATTATAACAGACAGTGTATGGGCGTACCAACGGGATAATTATGGTTATCGCAATCTGCGGAGTTTTCCCCTGATGGTAGATTTCGGGGGACTGCCGTATATTGATGTAAGAGTGAGTTTCAATTCCTTCGTTCCGGCGGGACTGGAGGAGGAACTCAGTGATAAACTGGTAAATTACTATCTGGACCGACTGGTTGACAATCCGGCGAAACACGATAAGGCAGAGTTTGATATCGTTTTTTCCTGCTATACATTTGATTTGCCCGAGCGGATCCAGGTGTTGAGGCAGTATGGATTTACGGAAGAAGAGATCGGTAAGATCGTAGACGCCCTCAGGGATGTGACGAATAACATCATCGATCATAAGAACGGACTCTGGCGCAGGGATTATGATAAGATCGGCATATTAAAGAAACGTTATGACGAGATTATGGCAGGTGATTTCGGGAAGATCGAGAAGGTGTACTGGTTGCTTGAGGACTGTAAGCGGTATGGAACCTTACCATTTGCGGGACTGGCCAGAGCGGCATTTATCGCGGTGCAGATCCTGCGGTCGCTTGTGACCTGCGGTATACTTGACGAGGCGGACTATGAGTCGTTTATGAGCAGTGTTAATACGGTGAGCTCGGAAATGAATGCCGACTTCGAAGAACTGTCCAGGAAAGCGTTCTTAAGAAAATACGGACATTTGCGGCCGGGAACTTATGACATTATTTCCCTGCGCTATGATGAAGCTCCTGCGTTATACTTTGAATGGAATGAAAAAGGAGATAGAGCAGAGGAAAATGGCAAAAAACGGGAGGAATTTCGTCTGTCGCTTCATCAGCTAAGCCTGCTGAAAAGAAAACTGGCCGAAAACGGACTTACCAACGATATATTAGAATTGATGGATTTCATTAAGACGGTTATTGAAGGGCGGGAATATGGGAAATTTGCCTTTACCCGCAATCTGAGTATGGCGCTTTTGCTGATCGGAGAAATCGGGCAGGAAGCAGGGATACCGAAGGAAGACTGTGCTTTTGCGAATATCCACGATATTTGCAGGCTCTATGCATCAGCAGGAGATATTCGGACAAGTTTTCAGCGCTCGATACAGCAGGGCAAATGCGATTATGAAGTGACGCGGTCTATCACTTTGCCGCCGATAATCATACGGGCCAAGGATGCGATGCAGTTCTATTATCCGGATTCAGAACCCAATTATATTACCACAAACCAGGCGGTTGGCGCAGTCTGTGTTCTGAAAGAAGGAAGCTTTACGGAGGAACTGAAAGACCGGATTGTTTTGATCCCAAGTGCGGATCCCGGATATGACTGGATCTTTTCCCATGGGATCAAGGGACTGATTACCATGTACGGCGGAGCAAATTCTCACATGGCGATCCGGGCGGGCGAACTTTCGATCCCGGCAGCGGTGGGCGTGGGCGCGAAGAGCTTTGGGGCGTATAAGAAGGCCAAAATGTTGGAGATTGACGCGGCCGGGAAACTGGTCAGGGTATTTAAATAAATAGAACAATACTGAAAGAAGGCTGGAACAAACATGAAAACAGAATGGGATTACACGGATTTGGCGGAGGCGTATTTGAAAAGACCTGATTATGCACAAAGCGCGATTGACAAGATGTTGGAGACTGCCGGTGTGAAAAAGGGAGACTGCGCTTGCGATGTGGGAGCAGGTGCGGCGCATCTGACGCTGAAACTGGCAGAATATGGTCTGAATGTCTGTGCAGTTGAGCCTAATGATGCAATGCGTGCGAACGGAATCCGTCGGACAAGCAAGTTTGAGACAGTTCAATGGTTTGAGGGCGTCGGGGAACATACAGGGATGGAAGAAAGTAAATTTGACCTTGTAACCTTTGGTTCTTCATTCAACGTATGCAATCGGCAGGAGGCACTGGCGGAAGCAAAGCGGATTCTGAAAGATGGAGGCTGGTTTGGGTGCATGTGGAATCACAGGGATTTAGAGGATCCTTTGCAGAAGGAAATTGAAGATATTCTGAAAAGGGAAATTGCAGATTATAACTATGGCACCAGACGTGAAGACCAGACGGAGGTTATCAATGAGAGTGGACTTTTCGGTGAAGTGGTTTATATAGAGGGAACGGTGCTGCATGAAATTCTTGCAGAAGATTTCATTGAAGGCTGGAAATCACATGGAACGGTACAGCGTCAATCTAAGGATAAATTTGATGTAATTAATGAAGAAATTCGTAAAGTAGTTGAGGCAAAAGGACAGGAGTATGTCAAAGTGCCTTATACGACAAGAATCTGGATGGCACAGGTAAAGTAATATGACAGGGAATGCAAAGATCGTGCTTTATACGCAGCGCGTAGAGATTGTAAGCAGTTATGGAGAGCGACGGGATTGCGCGGATCAGAATATTCCCCGCTTTATAGAAGCCTGCGGATATTTGCCGGTTTCGGTGCCAAACGTAGCCAGTATCGCAAAGCATATGGTGGAACAGCTACGGCCTGTGGGGATTGTCCTGACGGGCGGAAATAGTCTGACTAAATACGGCGGAGACGCTCCGGAAAGAGATCAGGTAGAAAAAATGCTTCTGGAACTTGCTCTGCAGCACGATATACCGGTTTATGGCTTTTGTCGAGGAATGCAGGTAATTGCAGATTACTTCGGATGTGAATTGGAGCAGGTGCAGGGACATGTGGCAGTACGCCATGAAGTACATGGTAAGTTGGGAACGATGGGGGTAAACAGTTTTCATAATCAGGCATTCCGCAAAGCCGTCAGTCCGTTAACGGTGCTTGCGCAGGCAGAGGATGGTGTGATCGAGGCGATACGTCACATAGACAAACCTGTTATGGCCACCATGTGGCATCCGGAACGGGAAGATCCGTTCCGAATGGAGGATATTCGGCGGGTGCAGGAATTATTTGGATAAATTGACCAAATGGGAGAGAGGTAAGAGTTATGAAAGTGATTATACTGGCGGCTGGACAGGGAACCAGACTGCGCCCCCTGACAGATGACAGACCGAAATGCATGGTGGAAGTGAATGGACGGAGTATTATTGAAAGGCAGCTCGACACGATGCGGGCCTGTGGGATCCTAGATCAGGACATTACGATTATATGTGGTTATTGCAGTGATGTGTTGAAGAACCGATTTGCGGATAAAGAGATAAACTTTATTGTAAATGAGCAGTACGATTCGACAAATATGGTGTGTTCCTTGATGTGCGCAAGAAACTTGATGGAAGCAGAAGAAGATATCATTATCTCATATGGAGATATTATCTATGGGGAAGATGTCTTTCGGAAGATTCTGGCGGCAGAAGATGACATGTCGGTGATCGTGGATGACGGCTGGTATGCGTACTGGTCTGAACGATGCGAGAACCCGTTAGATGATGCGGAAACACTGATGTTTGATGCACAGAATTTCCTTACCGAGATTGGTCAGAAGACGACGGAACTTGCTAAAGTACAGTCCCAGTATATTGGCTTGATGCGTTTTAAAGGAGAAGGCTTGAAGAAAATGTTGGATCTCAGCGTAGAAGCCGTGAGAAGAAGTGAGAATGGGGAAACGCTCTGGAGAACGACGAGGAATTATGCAAAGATGTATATGACGGATCTGTTGCAGGGGTTGATTGATGAGGGTAATAAGCTGCGGGCAGTGCATATACAAAGAGGCTGGTTTGAGATTGACGACTGCGAGGATCTGAAGGTGGTGGAGGCGAAACTAAGTTAGTTTGGTATATAGACGATATTTTGCGAAAGAAGAGAGTAGTATTTGGATATTTGGAATGAGACGTTACATACCAGTAATTGTAGAGGATTAATAGATCTATGGGTACAGTATATTGGATTACTGGCCTTTCCGGGGCGGGAAAGACCACAATTGGAAAAATGCTTTATGAAAAAATAAGAGCAAAATATCCAAATACAGTGTTCCTCGACGGAGATATGCTACGGAAGGTGTTTGGGGAAGATCTTGGATATTCGATGGAGGATCGAAAGAAATGTGCGATGCGGTATTCAAGACTATGTGCCATGCTGCAGGAACAGGGAATGAATGTGATCTGTTGTACGATATCGATGTTTGATAGTGTAAGGGATTGGAATAGACAGAACATACAGAATTACAAAGAAATTTATGTAAAAGTATCTATGAAAACTTTACGAAGAAGAGATCAGAAAGGACTTTATAGTGGGATTACGACGGAAAAGGAGAAAGAGGTAGTCGGTGTTCATATGAATATTGAAGAGCCGAAGTGTCCGGATTTGATTTTGGAGAATGATGGAGAGCGGACGCTAGAGGAACAGGTGGAGAAGATTCTGGAGGGAGATTTAGGGATACCAATGCTGGGGAATAGTTAGTGCGCCTAGAAAGGGTGCAGCATTTAGCAGACGAAAATTTCACTTAATAGGGTGCTAGCCACACCGCCAATAGCGAACTTTGTATATGGTGTGGCAACGTACTGGGTAAAGCGTAGGAAGTTAGGTGGTAGGATCGTAAGGCAGTTTGCCAGACGATAATGTGATTTTAATTGATACAAAGGGGATTATTGATTTCCTTTTGAGGAGAGCGCCATCCAATGAATTGGTGGGAATGATGGTGGTACCGGTCGGTGGGAAGTAGAGTAAAACACATAAAGTAATTTGCTTTATGTGTCGATAATTATAGTAGTTGTTTAGGATGAATGAAAGTATATTGCATGGATGCAGGATAAGAAGAAAATGTGGACTGTCATTGCATTAGTATGCAATGACAGTTTTTAGTTTATTGGTTGTAGATGGAAGAGAAAATGATGAGGTGATGTCAGTAAGGAAGAGGGAGATGTTAGGATGATACGATTTTGTGATAGCGAGGTTGGATGTGCCGAATATGAATTGTTGGATAGAAACCGGTTGTTGTCCTATTTTCTTGCAGGATATTTGGATGAGATCGTATGCGTGCATGACAGCTCCGGTACGTTTATGGGAATTATCACATACCAGTCGCTCTTGCATTCCATATCTGTTGAAGCAGCACTGAATAAAGAATATGTGGTTCTGGATGATGATCTATGGCGGAATGCAAGAGATATTTTTAAGAAGAGATGCAATGTACGGGATCTCATTCCGCTTCCAGTGTTGGACAAAGACTATCAACTGATTTGTTTTGCTTATCAGGATGCGGATGCAAATCGCGAGATCCGTATGCTTCGTGAACTGCGTGAGACAGAGGGTGCATTACGGTTTTTGGATGTGTTTCCGCAGTATAAATGCGTGAAAATATATGGTTTTAATGAGTTGGCATATTTTTTTGTAGATTATCTTAAGAATCAAAATATTCCAGTGGCATTAGAAAGTGCAATGTGGCGGAACTTTTTTCCAGATGAAAAATATGATGTTTTAGAGTATGAATGTCTGAACATATATGCGGAGGGAACATGGGAAAAGCCAAGATATTGGAAAGAAAATCTGTTGAGAAGTGTTTCGGTTGAGTTTGAATGTGTTAATAAGATTTATGAGGAGAATATCAAAAGAGGAATTGTTAAAAATGCTATAGGTAGCTGTGCGGAATTGCTTGCACGTTTAAAAAATGAAAATGAGATTGTCATATTGGGTACAGATATTGGGGCCCAGGATACATATGATTTTTTGCTAGACAACGGGATAGATATTTGCTGTTTTACGGATAATACAAATAATGAAAATGGACACAGAATGTTTAAGAAAGCCATATTAAACTCGGCTGATGTAATTGAGAAGTACCAAAACCCAATATTTATAGATTGTATCTCGCAATATAGTACATGGGGAGGCGGGGAAATAGATAATTATGATTATTTGGGTTATGAAAGAAATAAACAGTTTATTGTTTTAAAAGACTATATTCAAATAGGGGGCGAATGTTTAGTTAAAGCTCTTAGTGGCACAAAGGTTTTACTGATAGGAGATATCTATTTATGTAAGTATTTATACTGCTATTTCAAAAAGAATATGATTGCAGTAGAGGGCTACTTGGATATGGAAAGCACAAGCGAGCAGATATATGATCTCCCTAGGGTTAATATAAATAATGTAGATAGAGAGATGATGTGTCTGATTGTTGTTCCAGAGTTTTTTACGCCAAGAAACATGCAGGCAGAGATTATAAAGTCTATAGTTGCATATTTGAAAGAAAACCAAATTGATAATTATTCAAAATACTTTTCCTTTGCGGTTCCATTTATACATATTGAAGGGAGAAGAGATAAAAAGTATATAATAAAAGAACTGCAACCACAAAGGATTATACTCGGATCAATTGAAAGCTGTTGCGGAAACGTTTTTTTTAGAAGCTTATTGGACAACCATCCATCCATTATGTTTACAAACTATAATCATATTAATGATACATTGTTAAATGATAATTTGTTTTTGTTATGCATTCGGTTGTCAATAGTAAGCTCTGTTAATATTCTGTCTGTTTTTTGGAAAATATATGAAGATGAAGATAGAAATGAAATTGAGAACAGGGTGCTTTTTGAAAAAAAAATGAAAGAGTTATTGCGGGGAAGAAGTGAATTTACGCCGCAGGAATTATTTGTGATGTTTCATGTTGCGTATATGTATACGCAGGGAAAAGAGATATTACTAACAGATATAGCAAATATGGTCATATATTGGGAACCACACTTTATGGATAGAGCGCTCTTGGAAGAATGCTGGACTTGCTTTGACTCTCAAATAGGATTTTGCAGTATCATAAATTTAATTAGGAATATATGTATGCGAAATGGAGCCATTGCAAAAGGGTATATATCAATGGGATGGCTAGGGGATAGAGAGACTGCTTATAATGCTGTATTGGATTATCCGCCAATTGGGAAAAAGGATTATGGTATAGACCATCGATTAGTTATAAAATTTGAGGATTTAAAATGTAATCCACTAGAAATATTAATGAAAATATGTAAGAGATGGGATATTGCATGGTCTGATAGTCTTATGAGGACAACGAACAATGGGAAAAGTGCTGTCTATGATAATGGGGAAAAGGCAGTAAAAGATTTTGACCTCGAACCAGTTTATAATACATATGAGAAATATTTTTCTGAGTTTGACAGATTGCGGCTCATGATTATCAATGCCCCATGGCAAAGGAAATATGGATATCCATATGAAAGGTTATCGCGATTCTCAAGAAGAGATTTGCAAGAAATGTTTATACAAGAATTTCGTTTTGAAGAAATGATAACATATAACGGTACAGAATCGGATTTCGTAATGAGTTATAGACGGCAAACTGTGGTTCGTAATAGGTTGTTGAAACTAAGATTGCTGGAATTTCTGGAAGAAAATTCTGATAAAATGCAAATGTCATAAGAGGTTGGGGATTTCTAGTATTATGAAAGAGTATTTTGGAATTATTGGAACTGCGGATATTGCGTATAGACGGTTTTTACCGGCATTAAAACTAGCAGATGAAGCAAAGTATGTAGGTGTTGCAACAAGGAAATATGAGAATGCGATAAAGTTTGCAAATGCATATGGTGGGAAAACATTTGTAGGGTATGAAAAGGTGGTTGAAAATCCTGATGTTACATCTGTGTATATTCCGTTACCGCCAGCTCTGCATTATATTTGGGGAATGAGATGCTTGGATAATGGTAAGCATGTTTTTCTGGAGAAGCCGTGTACGACTAATTTGATGGATACGTTAAAGCTTGTGGATAGAGCGCGTCAGAAACATTTGGTATTATATGAGAATTATATGTTTGTGTATCACAAACAGTTACTACAAGTTAAGAAAATGATATGGGAACAAAATGTTTTGGGCGATATACGGTTGGTGAGAATTAATTTTTCTTTTCCTCGGCGATTAGAGAACGATTTCAGATATAAGAAAGAATTAGGTGGTGGTGCGTTATTAGATTGCGGAGGATATACAATTAGATTAGCTATGGAAATATTGGGAAAAGATATTTCGGTAGAAACTGCAAAATTAAATTATGTTAAAGGGTTTGATGTTGATATGTTTGGCACTGCTACGTTGCAGAATAAAGAGGGATGCATAGCGCAGTTAGCATTTGGAATGGATAATGGATATAAATGTGAAGTAGAAATCATTGGACAAAAAGGCTGGATACGAGTACCAAGAATATTTACTGCTCCATGTAATTATGAAACAGAAGTGTTAGCGAATATTGACAACTCTAGTAGTGTAATTTCAGTTGGAAAAGACGATCAATTTTTGAATGCAATCAATGCATATAAAAAATTAGTGGCAGATGAGGATAAAAGGGAGAAAATATATGAAGATTTAGTATGTGTGGCAGAAATTGTTGAAGAGATAAAAATGAGGGGATAGTTAAGAATGAAAAATGCAATTGTGACAGGTGCAAGTGGTTTCATAGGAAGTGCAGTTTGTCGAGAGCTACTGAATAATCATATATCAGTAATAGCGATTGTAAGGGATAGAACCAGCATGGCGCAGGTAGAAAATAAGAATTTGGTTATTGTTGAGGCAGAAATGTGTGAGTATTTAAGTTTATCGGACAAATTACCTGAAAATATAGATGTATTTTATCATTTTGCATGGGACGGCGCGTATGGAACGATTTTAGGGGAATATGAGAAACAGATAGAAAATATTCAGTATACATGTGATGCATTAAAATTGGCACACAAAATCAGATGCAAAAAATTTATTATGGCTGGAACTATTAATGAATTGGAACTTTTTCAATTTCATAAAGCGAATGTAAATATACCACGTAAAGCATGTATATATGGTATTGCGAAGTTGGCATGTGACTTTATGGGAAAGACACTTGCGGCTGATTGGGGTATAGATTTTAATGTGGCTATTATAGGAAGCTGTTTTGGTCCAGGGGATAATTCAAAAAGAATACATAATACGATTATATTAAATTTATTATGTGGGAAATCTCCTGTGCTTATTAAAGGCGATACAATACATGATTGGATTTATATTGATGACGTTGCGAGAATGTTTCTAGCACTGGGGAAACGCAGCGTCAACATGAAAAGTTATTATTTGGGTCATAGGAGTTTGCGACGATTAGATGAGATAGTCCGTGATGTACGGGATGAGTTAAATCCTGATGTGGAGTTGAAATTTGGTGAGATTCAATCTTCGTTTAACATAGATTATTCACTTGTTGACTTAGAGGCTGTATATCAAGATACGGGTTGTATAGCGGAATCAGATTTTAAACACAGTATTCGACTTACAGCGAATTGGCTTTTAGAGAAGGCGCAAAGAGATGAAAGAGAACAATAAGGAATTTGTAAAAGAGTGGCTCGTGTCATGGGCCGCAGATGACGGGAATGTGAATACTACACAAGATATTTTAGCGTGGATTGACAAAGTTAGAAATGATACAAGGGTGTATATAGAGGAAAGTAGTTTAAATGAAAGCGATTTTTGGTTTTATGATGATTACAATGGTGAAATAACAAATCGAAAAAGAAGCTTTTTTTCAATTAAGGGAGTTAGAAAGTTTGTAGATAATAAATTTATATCGGAACAGCCGATTATTATTCAGCCGGAGATAGGATATCTTGGAATGATATGCAAAAAAATAAATGGTGTTATTAATTTTTTAATGCAGGCAAAGATAGAACCGGGAAATATAAACTATGTCCAAATATCTCCAACAATTCAGGCAACTAAAAGTAACTTCATGAGAGTACATGGAGGTGAATTACCGCCGTATTTTGAGTATTTTGAAAATGCCAGGAAATATAAAATTATATATGATCAGATCCAATCAGAACAATCTTCCAGATTTTTAAAGAAACGAAATAGAAACATAATTATTATGGTGAATGAGGATGTGGTGGTACATGATAATTATAGGTGGATGACACTTGGACAAATTAAGAATTTGATGAAATATGATAATTTGGTGAATATGGATACGCGAACGGTCATTTCGGGACTGCCTATTTCAGGATTTAGGTTTCAAGATGAAGAACTGAAGCCTTTGAAGTTTTTTTTCAAAAAAGAAAGTTTTTTTATTTCAATTTATCAAACAGAAGCAATAAATGAATTACCACAGATTTATTATAACATTAATAATTACAAAATGTTCCAAAATGATAGGACTATAGAAATCCCTTTGTTTGAATTAGCAGATTGGGAAATGGATGAGTTTGGTATTAGGTGCAATAAAGAGGCTGATTTCGTCGTAAAATACTATGATGTGAATATTGAAGGCCGTGAAGTAACAAGATGGAACCAACCATTATTTAAAGCAATTGGCAAAGCAGTGTATGGAATGATTATAACAGATATTGATGGCTGTATGAAGATTTTGGTCCGGGTTAAATCAGAAATTGGAACATTTGATAAAATAGAACTGGCTCCCAGTATACAATGGGATTCAACGCATTCAAAGGAGCAGGATGATAATATCGAGGCAATTTTTAGAAAAGAGATAGAGTCTCCCGACAACATAACCTTAGATGTTATGCTGTCAGAAGAAGGAGGAAGGTTTTATCAGGAAGAGAACAGGTATATTGTAATATTTATTGAACAAAGTAAAATGAAAAATTTGCCAGCAGAATATGTATGGGTAAGTTATAGTACACTTAATGTATTGGTTCAAATAAATAATTGCTTGAATATACAACTGCGAAATTTATTAAGTACTCTTGACATATAATATTGGCTTATGATTTAGTGAGGATTGTATATGAGAAAACATAAATTATGGGCGAGTGATATAGTTTTTACCGAAGACAATATTTTTTTTTCATCCGGACAGTTTAATGGACTGTTCAAGACGGGACTGCATGGTGGTAAAGCTGAATTTATAAGTTTTTTCCCAAATGATTCAAAGAGACAGTCAAGACTATATGGTGATGCATTTAAATATAAGGACGAAATACTTTTTTTGCCCGATTTATCGGCTTATATTACTTTGTATAACATCGCACATAATGATTTTGTGTGCATGAAGTTTCCTGTTGAGAATAATGATCAGGCTATGCGGTATTGGCCTCAGGTTGTTGGAGGCATTATGGTTGATTCATGCGTCTATGCCTTTGGAGCAAAATATCCGTGTGCTGTTTGCTATGACTTTAAAACAAGGCAGCTAAAAGTTTATGATGACAAAATTGAGAGGTTTAAAAGATATGGCTATAAAGGTACGATGCCGTTCTTTTCACGGGACATTTATCTTATGGGTAATTCTATATTTGTTCGAAGCCTTACATGCGAAGTGCTTGTTGAGTTTGATACAAAAACGAAAAAGTTTGACTTTCATTGGGTAAAAGAACAGAAATCAGGCAGGGCGTGTGATGATATGGAGAGAATATGGCTGCTTCAAGATATGGAGAAAAGCATTTGTGCTTGGAATGAACGTAGTGGTTTAATACAAAAAGTAAAAGTGGGAGAATTATCAGAAAGAACAGAACAGCACTGGCAGTGCAGCATTTTGTTTAAAAATAAAATGTGGGTTTTTCCTTATCTGACGGGCTTGATTGAGATTGTTGATATACAAGATGGAAAGATTAATACAATGAATTTATTTAAAATAAGTATGAATGAAAGGCATAAAAAGGATGCGCTTGGGTCTGTATGGTTTCGCAAAGTTTATAAAAATAGATTATATTTTATGTCAGTCTTAGAAAATAAATTGTATTGTTTTGATGAAAATGATAATGAAGAATTTTGTACAGATCTTTATGCAGACAGAGATAAAATAATACGACTTTTGTTTCAGAGCAGCGATAAACTTATTGATCGGGAGCAATCTCTTTGGGTAATTAATTATGACATAATAGATGCAGTAATGTTGAAAGAGATAGGAACAGCAGAGAATAGAAAAGGTGATATAGAATTTGGAAAGAAAATATATGGATATGTGACAAAATGATAAAACTTTTGCGTTTATATTTGAAAACAGAGAGTTTGGAAAGGAGAAAAATTATGTTTCCGCGTATTTCGATAGATATTTCGGGATATTGTAATGCAAAGTGCAAATGGTGTGTTACTGGATGGAATAGACAGCAAGGATATATTAAGCAGCAGTATATGTCGTACGAAGCATTTGTTAGAGTGTATGAACATTTATATCAAAGCCATATTATTGGGAAAAATACAGAAATTATGTTATATAGTTGGGGGGAACCCTTTTTAAACAAAGATTATATCAAGATTGTAGAATATTTAGCTGATAAAGAACAAACTTTTGCAGTGAGTACAAATGCTTCTAAAGTACAATTGGCAAACGGAAATAGTATATATAAAAACTGCGACATATTTATCTTTTCTATGCCGGGATTTTCGCAAGCATCGTATGATTATATACACGGGTTTAATTTTGAACAGATTAAGAAAAATATAAAAGCAATTAGTAAAAATTTATTGGAGTCAGGTTTTAAGGGAACAGGAATGATTTCATTTCATGTGTATAAATTTAATATTCATGAAGTAGAAGCAGCGGAGCAGTTTGCTCATTCATTAAAATTGAACTTTAATCCATATTATCCTTATTTCAATGGGAACAGCATGACTGAAATGTATTTAGAAGAAAAAATGCCAGCTGAAATGAGGAGAATGGCAGAAAAAGAATTATATCTTTCTCATGTCAAAAAGCTTTTGAGTGAGAGACCTAAAAACTATCGTTGCTTTTTAGAAAACATATTATCTATAGATTGTGATGGGAATTTAGTACTTTGCTGTGCGAGTGACAGTGGCTGTGCTGACTATACATGGGATAATATTTTTGAAATTGCATCCTATGAAGAGATGCAGATAAAAAGACAGGAAATGCTGCGTAGTAGTACATGCGAAAAGTGTAGAGCATTAGGAATAGATTATTGGATGGAAAAGAATCCTTCTTATGTAAAAGGAGAAGCACATAATTATGTATAGCAAGATATTATCTATATATTATCCACAATATCATATCATTCCTGAAAATGAGGAGTGGTGGGGTAAAGGATTTACAGAGTGGACAAATGTTAAGAGAGGAAGATCGTTTTATCCAGGTCATTATCAACCAAGAGAACCTTTAGACGATAATTACTATGATTTGTCAGATTTAAAGGTTTTGGAGAAGCACACAAGGATGGCAAAAAGAGCCGGAATTAGTGGTTTTTGTTTCTACCATTATTATTTTTGTGGTAAAAAATTGTTGGAGAAACCCATTGAGAATTATAAAGATAAATCTAACGAAAAATTTCCGTACTGTTTGATTTGGGCAAATCAGTCGTGGGAAAGGACGTGGTATCGAACAAGTAAGGATATATTGTTAGAACAACATTATGGGGAAAAAGAGGATTGGGAAAGGCATTTTTATTATTTATTGGATTTTTTTAAAGATGAACGATATATCAAAATAGATGATAAGCCAGTTTACATTATTTATATGCCACAAGATATACCGTGCAAGGGGCAATTGTTTGCTACTTGGCGAAAACTGGCGCGGGAGAATGGGTTTAAAGGTTTGTACTTAATAGCTATGGATACCTTTTATGGGCGAGATAAGCATAAGAGTTATTATAGTGCATATATGGATTTCGAACCTGTAAGTTCATTTAGATATGAGACATCGTGGAGAAAGCGTTTGATGTTATGGAAACAAAACCATATAAATAATGTTGAAACAGAGCGAACTAAGCTGCAGAATATGATTTGGGCGAAAAATATTTTTTCGTACTCATATTTATGTAGGAGTATAGAAAAGAAGGCTAGAAGGAATATATATAAAACCTTCCCGGGAGTTTTTGCTGGGTGGGATAATACACCTAGGCAGGATGAAGCGGGTACCATTGTGGGTGGAAGTAGCCCGCAAAAATTCCAGAAACATATTACAAAGATGTTGCATATAGCAGAAAAGAATAAAAAGGAATATGTCTTTTTAAATGCGTGGAATGAATGGTCGGAAGGGGCTTATGTAGAACCGGATAAAAAATACGGATATGCATATCTACGGGCTCTGAGAAATGCAGTTGATGAATATAAGAAAGGGGAACCCATATGAATAAGGAGAGTATAGCAGACAATCATATTATTGTATATGGCGCAGGAAAAGTTGGAAAACAATATTATGATTTTCTTAGATTACTTCATATGGAAAACTTAATATATGCATATTGTGACAAAAACTACAAGCAGATAGGATCCATAGGGGAAATTCCAGTGTATTCATATAATGATTTGATGGATCAAGGATATCCGTTTGTTATTGCTATGATAGAACAGGAAGAAATTGAGACTCTTCTTCAGAAGGATGGACAGGTATATTACAGCAATATTGAAAGCTGGATAAAGGATTACCGGGGAGATGCTGTTGACAGGATAAGAATGTGGATCTCATATCATAACATTGGAGAGAAAAGCAATAGGGGAAGCGAACACAGACTGGATAATCTAGGGGAAAAGATATATGAAGAAATACCTGCTTTAAACCTAGAAAAGGCAGTGAGAGTATATGGTGGCATTTGTCCCTGCTGTAAAGGACAAACACTTTTTATTGCATTTGATTATTGGCTAAGAGACTATTATAGGTGTCTCTTCTGTGGAAGTATTCCGAGACAAAGGGCATTGATGAAAGTATTAGAGGATGAGATGCCTGATTGGAGAAACCAGAAAATACATGAAAGCTCGCCAATTGAAGATATTTTGCATATGTTTAAGCAGCAGTGTGCGCAATATACATACTCATATTGGTATGAATCGGAACCATTGGGTATTAAACTACAAGATGATGGAACCAACCAGAATTTAGAAAATTTGACTTTTGAGGATGAAGCGTTTGATATTTTTATTACACAGGATGTTTTAGAGCATGTAAATCGTCCGGAAAGGGTTTTGACAGAGATAGCCAGAACTTTAAAAAAAGGAGGTAAGCATATATTTACGACACCGCTATACCCGTTTAAAAGAACAACTCCCAGAATAAAAATGAGAGGGAATATAAGAGAACTGATTTTACCACCAATATATCATGGAAATCCAATTAATGAGGAAGGCTCATTGGTAACATACGAATGGGGTGGAGCTGATTTTCTTGAGATGATTGATGAGATTACAGGAATGGAATCTAAAATAGTAGAATTTCCTAATAGTAAAGAAAATTTTGAAAATGGATTAGAAGGAGATTTCTTACAAGTTATTGTCTCTAAAAAAATGTGAAACTGACGAAGGGCGACAGCAATATGAAAAAGGTATTTTTAAAGGTCATTTCTCTATTTGCAGGGATTGTAATTGGAATAGCTGGAGCGCTACATTTCGCGGAAATAGAATATAAAAAAGAACGACAACGAGCAAATAATGCGGAGTATTTTTCTCAAAAGCACTTAAATATGTTTCTTATGCTGAACAAGTGGATAAGGATTAAGCAAGAAGGAAAAAGTTTGGTTTCTTATTTTGAAAAAAATGGGTATAAGAAAATTGCGATTTATGGAATGGGATACGTTGGTAATACGCTAGTACAGGAACTAAAAGATACCAGTATACAAGTGGCATATGGGATTGACCAAAAGGCGAATTCTTTGAAAGCGGATATTGAAATTATTACAATGACCGATGCAATGGAAAGGGTAGATTTAATTGTTATTACAACGTTTGTACTCGATGATTCAATAAAGAAAGAATTAGAACAAAGAGTGGATTATCCATTAATTGCCTTAGAAGATATATTGAGTAATATCTAGTTGTGAGAAAATTGGTGGTTATGGTATAAGAGAGTTATTCGTGAGATTTTGAGGTGCGGGAGGATGAAATGGTTTATGCGCTGTATACTTTAAAAGAAAAATATAGGGATATGGATATTTATATTTGGAATATTAATAGAGATTCTATGGGAGTGTTTATGCGTGCTGCTCTTAGAAAGATTAGTATACGGGGGTTTGTAACAGACAGGGAAGAATATGCAGGTAATTGGTATATGAATCGTCCAATAGAATTTTTACCTCGGATTTTGAAAGATGAAAATAGCATTATTATTGTAGGTGATGATGTTCCGGCGGAGTTTGTTAAAATGTTTCCGAAAAAAATGATATATTGGTCAGATGAGCAGGAAATTAACAGTGGTTTATATCAAAGAAGAAACGTTATTTATGGAATTGGAAAAGGTGCAGATCAGTTATGTACAGCGCTGGATGATAAAAAGATAAATATTGAATTATTTTGCGTATCAGAATGCAAATATCCTAATGCATATCATGGAAAAGAAGTACTACGGATTTCTGATATGTATGCGTGGGGGGGGGGTATAACATAATAGTTTCGGTAATCAATAATCAATATAGAGAGGAAATTTTTGAAATTTTAGCGGATTTTCAAGGAGATATTTATTTTGATGTTAACTATGTTATGGATAAACCAGAAGAATTGTTGAATTTTGTGCAATATATAGATTGGGCACGGGAAGAAAACAGGGAGATATATTTGTATAGCAAAAGGACTGTGTCTGCAAAACTTATAGAAGAAATGCTGAACATATATGGGATAGATGTTAATGGATATGTATATGGCGTAAATGATGAGGAGAAAGGCGTTGTATGTATAACGGATTTAAATGCAGGTAACAGAGAGGGGTTGGATAATGAGGTAAAGACGAGGAAAAAGTTATTTATTATAAATGAAACAACTCCGAGAGGTATCATTGATGCACGGGAGAAAATTGAAAGGCAAGGATTTTCTTTAGAAAATAGGGATTATACTTCAATGAAATGGTATACACACTCCGACGAGTGGCTGCTATCGAATTTACGGTGGTATAAAGATTCTCTTGTTGGTAAGACAACTCTATATTGTCAGAGTAAATTAGGGTGGAAGCAATACGGAAATGATGGGATTAAAATATTGGTTTTGGGTGATTCGACCTCTTCGGAGACATTACATACGGAAAATTGGATAAGCAAATTATATACTAAACTTTATGAAGAAAAAATAGAAGTGGTGATTTATAATGCGGCGAATATTTGTGATGATATTGTTTCAAATATATTACGTTTATTACGGGATGGCTATAGCTTGCGGCCACAAATAGTAATAAGTATGGGAGGGATAAATAATACTTTTTATAAAGAATGTTTGAATCAGTTTAATGAAGAAAAATTGATTTGGGGGATGAAAGAAGGGGAATTTTATAGTGGAATGTATAGAGTCGAGTCACTGTATTCTTTTTGGGATAGAAATATGAGGATATTGCGGCACATAGCCGAATTTTATGGCGCTTGCTTTTTCGGTTTTTTGCATCCGATGAATATTACGATGGAACATATGAATGTGCGGGAAAAGAGTTTATATGAAAGCGAGAGGCATATCATAGGAGCAAAATCATTTAGCGAATTTGCAAATGATGAAAGCGGATACATTAATCTTATGCGCTTATTTGAGCATAAAGAGGGAATGTATCTGGACATGTGTCACTATACGGATAAAGCGCAAAATATTATTGCAGAAAAGGTATATGACATAATAGTGCACAAAATACGGAAATTAAAGAGTGAGTGTACAATATAAGGAATTAGTAACAGTATGGATAAGAATGAAAATAAAAGAAAAAGCGTTGCAGTTATCATATTAAATTATATGAACTATATAGAAACAGATGAGTGTATTCAATGTATACTGAAACAAAATTATGACTCTTATCATGTCGTAGTTGTTGATAATGGGTCTGATAATGCATCGGTTTCATATCTTTGGAAGAAGTATAGATATAGTTCCAAAATATTTGTTGTTGAAGCGGGGAAAAATTATGGATTTGCAAAAGGAAACAATATAGGGATATCTTATGCCAAAAGCAAAATTCACGCGGAATATATATTATTACTTAACTCGGATGTGGTAATAGAAGACAGAGATTATTTGGACAAAATGATAAAAGCAGATGCAGAGGGTATAGGGGTTATTGGTAGCAGAATACTAGAAAAGCATAATGTAGAGATACCTATGTTATATCGATATGTTACTTTTCCTGCAACGCTATTATTCTATTTAGCGAGTATGTCAGAGTGTAAAGAGCACCCGCTGTATGAAATTTTTTGGAAAAAATTTTTGGAAAAATATAAGGGTGTTTATCTTTTTAAGGGGTGTGCTATATTGTTAACACCGGCTTATTTTCGATATTATGACGGTTTAGATCCGAGGACTTTCTTATACTGTGAAGAGGATTTACTGTATCTTCGGTGTAAAAAAGTGGGTTTGAGGGAGAAGGTTAGTGAGACATATTTATATCATAAGGCAGGGCAATCCACCAAGACACTTTATGGAAATAATAGGACGGGTTTTTTGGAATATATGTTATCATCCTATAAGTTTGTTCTTTGGGAAAGTATAAAAATGTTATTTGGCTGGACTTAATATTAATACTAACCTTTGAGATAAATTCATTTATAACTTATTTGGAAAGCTTTTAAAGCATGTATTGGGAGAGGAATGCGAAAATGATCTGCTCAGAAATAAAAGTCAGCGTAATGATGGTTACATATAATCATGAGAAATATATAGAGAAGGCAATTTTGAGTGTTTTAAACCAAAATGTTGATTTTCGATATGAATTATTGATAGGAGAGGACTGCTCTACGGATCATACAAGGGATATTGTTGAGAAATATCAAAAAATGTACCCGGAAATAATAAAATTGATTAAACATAATAAAAATATTGGCGCGCTGAAAAATGAGGCAGATTTAAGGAAGAGATGTCAAGGACAGTACATTGCAGTATTAGAGGGAGACGATTATTGGACTTATACCGAAAAACTAAAATGTCAAGCGGAATTTCTTGATACACATTTACAGTATATTGGAACCACACATAATGTAAAGATTCTGGATCAACATGGGAAAAAACTCCCTTATCATCTTGAAGGTATATTTCATCATCAACAGGAGCATGTCTATACCAAAGAAGATGCTCTGAAATTTGATCTGCTTGGTCATTTGTCTGGCTGGATGTATCGAAATATTTGGAAAGAAATGCCACAAAAAGAATTTAGTATGATAAAAAGGTGTAATGTAAATAGTGATGTGAAATTAAGTATTGTACTTGGCCTAAAAGGTGATATCTATTTTGCGGAAGAAGAGTGGTCTGTATACAGAAAACGATATAAGGGCGACGGATGGACGGCAACACATGCAAACAGGAATCTGGATCTATATCATTATGAAACGGATATGGAACTGAAAAATTTGCTGGCGGATTGTTATGGCGAGCAGGTGGACATTAAAAACAGGCTTCTGCAGTATGTGGATGGAAGTTTGCGTAGAGTTATAAGAAAGCCGTCAAAAGAAAACATTAATATTTTTTTAAAGCTTTTTTGTAAAAAGGAACTTTCAAAAAAAGAAATAATAAGTTATGCGTTTAAGAAACTGGGAAGAGTTAATTAGATAAAAATAGTAGTGGGAGGAATTATTAGTGGAGCACAAGGAGGCGATGATAAGTGTAATAGTTCCAATTTATAATGCGGAATTATATTTGAATAGATGTATAGAATCTGTTTTACAACAATCATATACAAATCTTGAGATTATTTTGGTAAATGATGGTTCGACAGATCGCAGCGGGGAGATTTGTGATTCATATCTTGAGATTGATAAACGGATTAAGGTTATACATCAGAAAAATGGAGGACCTGCATTAGCAAGAAACACAGGATTGAGAGCAGCAAAGGGTGAGTATATTGGGTTTATAGACAGTGATGACTATATAGCAAGGGATATGTATGAAATATTGTTGGCGTATATGTATGATGATGTAGACATTACATGCTGCGGTAGAGTATGCATATTTTCTAAAAATAATAGACGAGAGATATGTTATTTGAGTACGACAAAAAAGTATACGCGTGAAGAAGCGTTGAGTGAAGTGCTTCTAATAAGAAAAATAAGTAGTTCCGTTTGTACGAAACTTTTTCGGAGAAAATTATTTGAAAATCTTTTGTTTCCGGTTGGAAGAGGAAGTGAGGATGTTCCAGTAGTCTATAATCTGACTAAAAAGGCGAGAAACGTGATTCATGTAGGAAAAGCAAAATATTTCAATCGCTATAGGGAGGATAGTAGATCAAATAAAGAGTTTTACCTTAGGAAAGTTGATTACTTATTGTTTAAAAGAGATATCTGTACAGATATCAAAAAAAGATATCCACAACTAATTATGCAGGCTGAAGCCGGATATATTCAAGCAGCTATTTATATTATTGGAAATATTCAGAAAAGTTGGGAGCGAAATAAGTATATTAATATTGAAAAAAGAGTAAAAAAAATGCTTCGCAATATGCTCTTGCGTGGACTGCGAAATCCATATTTAAATTGGAGAGAAAAAAAGATATTGGTGGAAATAGGACTCAATTAGTATCTGAATTATGTTGAATGTTATTCTTAGAAAGGGTAGCCATATTGATGGGAGATATAAAATTGTCTATTGTAATTCCGACGAAAAACAGAGATAAACTGTTAAAGGGAGTTTTACAAAGTATTGCAAGTCAAAGGGCAGGACAGGATATGTATGAAGTACTAATTATTGATAATGGTTCTGCGGATAAGACAAAAATTGTGGCAAAAGAATTTCAAAATAAGATACAAAATTTGAAATACATCTATGATGATAGGCCGGGGCTGCATGTAGGAAGAAACAGAGGGATTATAGAGAGCCGGGGAAATCTTATAGGGTATCTGGATGATGATGTAATTCTTTTTCCTGATTGGATTAATGCTGTGCTGAAAGTTTTTGAGGATATGGAGGTAAAGTGTGTAGGTGGTAGTGTAATCCCGTATAATATGTCATTGATGACTAAAGAGTTTATGGATAAGCATGCTGTAAAAATAGGTTCTTACTGGTTCGTGGGAGCAATAAGCTGCTTTTGGGAAAGGGGAATATCAGAAAATGATACACGGGTACATATAATGAAAGAGAATTTGTTAGTTGGAGCAAATGTTGTATTTAGGAAAGAGGTATTACATGCCTGCCACGGTTTCCATCCTGATGGGATGCCACGGAACTTACTGATGTATCGGGGAGATGGTGAAACATATGTAAGGAAGTTTATGCGTGAACATAGAATGAAAATTATGTATTGTGCACAGGCATCGGTGTATCATATGATAGATGTTACGAGGGTAAGCCCTACATATATCAGATATATGTATTTTAGAAATGGTATCTCTTATATGTATGCAGCTTTAAGAAATGGTGGATATCGTGATGGATTTAAATGTCTTAAAATAATACTATTTAGGAATAATTTGAGGGAATTACTGAGAAAGAGTACGGGTTATGTAATTATCGGAGAAATGTATCTTCTGGCATATTATATATTTTATCAAAGAATACGGAAATGGGTTCATAAGAAGTCATACTTTTAATAAAGCAGATCAGGTGATTTGTCTAGGGAAATACAGGAGGAAAGCGCTTATGAAAAAAATAGTATTAATGTCGTTGATGGACGCGCGGATAGAAATCTCACCTGCACGATATCAGATTTTGGATGAATTAAGTATACGTGGATATGAGACGTATCTTTTTTTGCCATTAAGATTAAAACACAAAAAGAATTTTCCTTCAATAGATTATGTTATCAATACACAGTTTATGTCGCATAAAGATGTACAAAGAAAAATAGCAGACATTCATCCTCAAGCGGTTATAGCAACGACATATGAGGATGCTTTGGCTATTTACAAATTGCCAATTATTATGAAGAACACGCCGTTTTTTTATTACAATCTGGAGATTTATACTCCATATTTAAATAGAGATATTAAGAGAGAAAATTTTAGATATTATATGAAGTATAAAATAGAATATCCTGTGAATAAACTGAGGGAAATGGTGTACACAAGATTTGTTAAGACTTTTACGATTCAGGATTCGCTTAGAAGAAGGCTGTCAAGAAAATATCACATCTGGCATCCGAATACAATATTGATTCCTAATTCGTATGTATATGATGAATCTTTGATTATTCCTGAGGGCTTGAGCGGAATTGTTTATACAGGGGGAATTAAGAGGGACTTTCTATTGAATCAGTTTGATGATCTGAAAGTTGTTAAAAATGTTCCTATAACTTTTTCTGGAATCACCGATCGTTGGTGCAGACAGAAAATTAAAGAGTTAAAATATACGAACCCGAATATAAAATTTGAAGAGCAGGTATTGTCGGTTGCTGAATATACAACATATATACGTCAATTTGCTGTTGGTCTTGTATGGTATAGCCCATTAAAAGAAGATAAAGCACATTATTGTATGGGATTGTCTTCTGGAAAGATGTTTAAACATCTTAGCTTAGGGCAACCAATTATTGCTGTAAGGTGTCCGGGTATTACAGAAGTGGTAAACAGATATAGATTAGGGATTGTTATTGACAACATTTCGGAATTGGAGGGCGCATATGAAACCGTCATGAAAAATTATTCATACTATAGAGAGAATGTGCTTATAGCTTATAGAAATATATTTGATTTTAAGAAAGTTATTTTTCCATTTTTAGAATGCATAGATGAATTTACGAAATAAGGGAAAACGAAACCATTTATTTGCAGAAATAATTTAGAGAACCATAATAAGTTCCCAGACTATGTGGAAAACATGGAAACTAAATATGATATTCAGAGAATATTGATGTTAAGAAAAGAGGATGAATATGGGAGCAATACAATTTATAAAGAAAAAGGAAGTATTGTTGGCTATTATACTTAGAAATGATTACACTTGTGAAGGCGTTGATTTTATTACATCCAATGAATATTCACAGCAGGTAGCTTATATGCACCATCCGGCGGGAAAGATGATTGATGCGCATATACATAATTTGGTTCATCGGAATGTTGTGCTTACACAGGAGGTTCTATTCATTAAGAAGGGAATTCTGCGGGTAGATTTTTATGACGATTATGAAGACTATATAGAAAGCCGTATTTTGAATGCAGGAGATGTCATTTTATTGGTGTCCGGCGGACATGGTTTTCAGGTGTTAGAGGAAGTTGAGATGATAGAGGTAAAGCAGGGACCATATTCAGGAGAGGCAGACAAGAAGCGCTTTGCAGGAATATTGGATGAGGAAGTTAATATTAAGGAATAGTAACATAGCATTTTGGGACATTGTGTAGGAGTTGTTATGGATTTTATACCGGTAAATGAACCATTATTAAATGGAAACGAGAAGAAATATTTATGTGAGTGTATTGATACTGGTTGGATTTCTTCGGAAGGTCCGTTTGTAAAGGAGTTTGAACGGAAGATGAGCAGCACTGTTGGAAGGAAATACGGCATTGCAGTATCAAATGGAACTGCAGCATTAGAAGTAGCTGTTCAAGCACTCGGGATTCAGACTGGTGATGAGGTGATTATGCCGACTTTCACGATCATTTCCTGTGCGATGGCAGTTACAAAGCTTGGGGCGGTGCCAGTATTGGTGGACAGTGACATATCGACATGGAATATGAATGTAGGGGAAATAGAAGCCAAAATAACGAGCAAGACAAAGGCAATTATGATTGTTCATTTGTATGGTTTGCCAGTGGAAATGGACAAGGTATTAGAACTGGCAGAACAATATAATTTAAAGGTCATTGAAGATGCAGCCGAAATGCATGGACAAACATACAAAGCGAAACCGTGTGGAAGTTTTGGGAATATCAGTACATTCAGTTTTTATCCAAATAAACATGTGACAACTGGAGAAGGAGGCATGATTGTCACAGATGACGAGAAGTTAGCGGAGAGATGTCGTTTGCTTAGAAATTTGTGTTTTAGACATGATATTAGATATGTACATGATGAAATTAGTGATAACTATAGGTTTACAAATCTGCAGGCAGCGGTAGGACTTGCACAATTAGAGAGATTGGATGAATTTGTTGAACGTAAAAGAGAGATGGGGAAATATTATACTGAAAAATTACGGGATGTAGAAGGATTAGTGCTTCCGATTGAGAGAAAGGACTATGCGGATAATATATATTGGGTTTACGGATTGGTATTGGATAAAGATATTCAAGTCGATAACAGAATAATACAGAAACTTTTAGCAGAAAAAGGAATAGGTACCAGAACATTTTTCTGGTGTATACACGAGCAGCCGGTGTATCGAAAGGCAGGATTATTTTTAAATGATGTTTATTCTAATGCTGAGTATTTAGCAAGGAAGGGATTCTATATTCCAAGTGGACTGGCGTTGACAAAGAAACAGATGGCCAGGGTTATAGAAGGAGTAAGAGATGTAATGTCTCAAATAGTTTCATAATTTGGAGGAATGAATTAATATGAAAGTAAATATTGAGGAGCACTTTTTTGATTATGTAAAAGAAAAATCCAGATGTATTATTGTAAAACTTATATTGAGAGTTCAACTTAGAGTACCGCGTGTTATTTGGGCAGGGTCTTCTTATGGAGGCTTTTATGTTGTACCGCTTAAATCAATGAATAACGGGAAGGCATTTTCATTTGGTATAGGATCAGATATTACATTTGATAGATATTTGATGGATAAATGGGGCATGAAAGTTTATGGATTTGATCCAACACCAAAATCCTGTAATTGGGTAAAGCAATGTTGTGCTAAAATAAATAATTTTAAATTTTATGAATATGGAATTTCGGACGAGGATGGAATAAAAGACTTTTATTTACCCAGAAATCCGAGAGATATTTCAGGGTCTCTTATGAAAAATGCGAATACGGGCAGGAAGATTCAGATTCCATTCAAGACCATGGCGACGATTATGAAAGAATTTGGCATAGATGAAATAGATATTCTTAAATTAGATATTGAAGGTTCTGAATTGGAGGTTATACCGGATATTCTAAAGAGCGAGCTGAAATTTAAGCAGCTGTGTGTTGAAATACATTACAGATTTTGGGGAAAGCATAAGTATTTATATTTGTTCAAATTGATCAGATTATTAAATAGGGCAAATTACTATATAGTTGCAGTGTCGGCGTCTTATGAAGAAATAACATTGTTAAAGAGGGACTAAGTAGTGAATATATTATATTTAAATCTCTATGATGCGTTTGGCGGAGCAGAGAAAATATGTAATTTATTATATAATCAGTTTTCACAAGGAGATAACCATTATCGTTTTGTATTAGCAGGAGACAAGGATCGCGATAAGAATTCATATCGCTTATTTTCACAACCTGTTTTTAAAGAAATACAAGACTATTTAATCAGGTATGATTTGTTAAAAAAAATGGTGAGGATATTGGCATTTGTAACTATTGTACGTATAATATTAGTTAAACGAATAGATGTTGTACATTTACATAATACACATGATTATTTACTAAGCTGTAAAGGGATAAAATTGCTTTTGAAATTTGTTCCTGTCGTGTGGACTCTTCATGATATGTGGTCTATGACTGGGAACTGTACGTATTCAGCGAAATGCGTCAAATGGAAGGACGGATGCAGAAATTGTGAGAACTTATTAACACATTTGGATTCGAGTGAAGATTTTCCAGAAAAGTTATATTTACAGAAGAAAGCGTTATTTAAGGAAGATCATTTATATCGAGTGTGTCCGTCAAAATGGCTTTATAATATGATAAAGGAAAGCGGGATAGGGGAAAAGAATTTGCTTTGGATCCCAAATGGTGTTGATATAGAAGCTTTTTCGAGAATTGATAAAAAGACAGCGCGAAGGAAGCAGCATTTAAGCGAAAATAAAAAGTATTTATTATTTATTGCGGCATCAGTAGATAATAAAAAGAAAGGTATGGGGTATTTACTGGATGCGGTTAAGAGGCTTAAAGATATAGAAGATTTAGAGATCCTGATTATAGGGAATACCAATCATAAAATTTCGGGAAATGGGATACCTGTGCATAGATTGGGGTATATCTCAGATCAGAAGGTTCTAAATGAAATATATGCAGCAGCCGACTTATTTATTCTTCCAAGTATAGAGGATAATTTTCCTTGTACGACTTTAGAGGCTATGGCGTCAGGGACACCGGTTATAGCATTCAGAATTGGGGGGATTGCAGAACAGGTAGATGAAGAGTCGGGTTTTTTGGTAGACAAAATCTTATCGAACGAGTTAGCAATAAAGATTAGAATGGCATTATTAGACCATGAGAGATTAAGTGATATTTCGGAAAAGGCTTATAGAAGATGTATAAATTCATTTTCAGCTGACAACATGAATGATAAATATAAAAGAGTGTATAAAAAGGCTTTGAAGAAATATGGGAGTAGTGTCAAATGAAAAAACTACTGTTGGTTAGACCATTTGCCAATGTTATGAATATAAACACATACAATTCACAGGAAATAGGTTTGTGCAAAGCTTTTTGCCAATTTGGCTTTGACTGTGATATTGTTTATTTTTCAAAGACGAACTATGAAGAGATAGTGTTCCGAGGCGAAAAAACCAGAATTAAAATTGTATGGAGAACGGGTGTAGTATTTGGAACTAGGGCAATTTATCCTGACTTTTTAAATCCTTTTAAGTTATGGAAGTATGATATTGTTATTTCTACTGAGTATGATCAGATTATGAGTATCTTTCTGGCGTTACTTCATAGAAATGTGTATATATATAATGGACCGTATTTTAATACATTTGAAAATGATAAAAGGATGAGAGCTTATGATCTTATATCCGTACATATATGCAATACATTTGTAAAATGTATTTTTTCAAAGACAGATGATGCCACTGCTTTTTTGAAGAGCAAAGGTTTGAAAAAAGTAAAAACTGTAGGAGTTGGGTTGGATATTTCCCAAATTGATAAAAATGCAAAAACTCGCAGACAGGTAACGATTAATGAGCATATAGGAGAACACAATATTCTTTATGTAGGTACTGCGGAGAAACGAAAACGTGTTGAATTTATTATAAAAGTATTCGAGGCTTTATGCAATGACAGAGATGATGTAAAATTTGTTGTCGTAGGCATAAAGGATAAAAGAGAGATAAATCATCTTTTAAGATTAATCAATATTTCTTATAGGGATCGTATTTCATTTATGGGGAAAGTAGAAAACCAGCAGATGGCGGATATCTATCAGAGTTCAGATTGTCTTGTTTTGGCATCTGATGAAGAAATATTCGGAATGGTGCTTCTAGAGGCCATGTATTTCAAAACACCGTGTATTGCAAAGGATGTTGCTGGTCCCAAGACTGTTATTGAACATCAGATAAATGGGATATTGAGGAATGATTATAATGTTGAGAAGTGGAAAGAAGATATTGCTTACTTGTTGAATAATCCCGACGTGAGAGCGAAGATGGGAGAGAAGGCCTTTGAGAGAGTAATGTCTGATTTTACCTGGAGTAAAGTGGTATATAAAATGTTTAAGAAAAAACAAACAGAAATGAATCAATAACTGAGTGGGTGGTGTAGATTAGGAACACAGATAGCGAGGAAATGTAAAATGTCAAAGAAGTTTTGTACCGAAGAAGTCATGGCATCTATTAAACAACAAATAACAGATCAGAAGATTTCGGTTAGGAAACAGTATTTAGCCAGTGAGTATTATGAAAGAAGAATAGAAGAGTATCGAAAGCAGAAAGAGATTGTAATATTTGGTACGGGAAATTATGGCAGGGACTTATATAGGATGCTAAAAATTGAAAATATTTGTTCTGTAAAATGTTTTTGCGACAATAGTTTTGCAAGACAAGGGGAAAAGATGGGGGACCTCAGTATTTTGTCACCGCAGGAAGCTGTTGAGAGATATCCTAACGCATTTTATATCATAACACCCAAAGGATATGGAGATGAAATATTAAGACAGCTAGTGGAAATGGGGGTTGACGCGATGAGTATTTCCGTTTTTGTTTTGGAATTGGCGGAGTTAACAGAAAAATTATGATGGATTCTATTTTTTATGTTTGATTATAGGAATGGTGGATAAAAATATATGGAAAAAGATAGAATTGTGTTTGTTGTACAAAGATATGGAAGGGAAGTAAATGGCGGAGCTGAATACCATTGTCGGGTTTTGGCGGAACATTTATTAGAGAGATATGATGTGGACGTTCTTACTAGCTGTGCCAGAGATTATATGCCGTGGGATAATTATTATTCTATTGGCGCGTCTGTGCTAAATGGCGTTACTGTATACAGATTTCCTGTTGAAAAAATAAAAGATGAGGCATATGTGCGTGAACTGTCGGCAAGAGTAAATAGAGGGGATCAAGGCGCAGAGACGGAATGGATCGAAGAGGTGGGGCCATACTGTCCTCAATTAATTACTGCTTTAAAAAATAAGGCATCTTTGTATAGAACGGTCATTTTTTTCGGGTATAATTTTTATCCTACTATTGTAGGGTTACAGTTAGGGCTGGAACATACTATCCTTATTCCTACGGCGCACGATGAATCAAATATTTATAAAGATATATGCCGGAGGACATTTTTTGCTGCAAAGGCTTTTTTGTATAACAGTGTAGAGGAAAGACGGTTTTTAATTGATAAATTTGGTACGGGAGACAAACCAGGGCGGTTGACTTGTGTGGGAATTGATTTGCCAAATATATGCTATGCAAGGATGCCGAGAGGATATGAACAGTATCATGATTATGTTATTTATGTTGGAAGAGTTGCAAGAGGGAAGAATTTTAGACAGTTAAACAGATATTTTATCCAATATAAAAGGGAACATAATACAGAATTGAAATTATTGGTCTTAGGGAGAGTGGATAGTGAGGAGAAACTTGCTTATCATGATGATATTATCTATTTAGGGTATGTTTCGGAAGAGGATAAGATAGCTTTTATGAAAAATGCACAATTGTTGATTATGCCTTCCATGTATGAAAGCCTGTCTCTAGTTATTCTTGAAAGTATGGCGTTAGGAAGGCCGGTTCTAGTCAATGAGGAATGTGAGGTTTTAAAGGGACAGTGTATAAGAAGTAATGCCGGACTTTATTATTCAAATTATACAGAGTTTGAGAGGGCATTGGACTATATGCTCACAAATAAAGAAGCTTATTCTCAGATGGCAGAATGCGGATTAGAATTTGTGAGAAATAATTATGACTGGCAGTATGTTGTGGAAAATGTTAGTTCATTAATTGAAGAAGTATAAGTAATTGGTGATCGTTTATCTGAAAGTAAGAAAACCATATAAAATTAAGTGGTTAGTGAGTTTACTAAGCGCTTTTTAAAAAATTAAAAAAGGAGAAAAATGATATGAAAAAAGGAATAATCGCTGCATTATTTGCTGTAGGGGGCGCGGCTTTAGGAGCTGCAGGGGTAGGAAAAACTTTGAAAGACAAGGTTGATTATAAATCAAAAATGTCTGAGAAGCATCTTGCTCTGTATCTTATGATGAACCAGTGGGTAAAGGTTAAACAGGAGAATAAATCAATAGCTCTCTATTTAGAAACAGAAGGGTACAAATCCATCGCTATCTATGGAATGAACTATGTTGGAGAAACGTTGATGGATGAATTGTTAAATTCGAACATTGAGGTTAAGTACGGAATAGATAAAAATGCTGATACAATTTATGCGGATATTGATATATTGAGACCGGAGGATGAACTGCCTGAAGTTGATGCAGTTATTGTTACTGCGATAACATTTTTTGACGAGATTGAGGATGCTTTGTCCAAGAAAATAGGCTGCCCAATTATATCAATGGAGGATATTCTGTATGGAGTATAAATAATATATCAGGTTTCTTGCGTAATGATTGAAAGGCGAGTTGGTTGTGATATTTGATTGATGTGATGAATGCAGAAATAATTGATCTGAGCAAAGTGACAGGTGATCTTGGTGATAACAAAAAATATACCAATTGACGAATTCATAAAGTATATCGAGCATAAAGATATATATATATATGGTGTGGGTGATTTCTATCGGCGATTGTCCCAAAAGGTTATTTATCAAAATATCCACAAAAGAGTTGTGGGGTACATTGATAATGGAAGAAAGGGAGAAATAATTAATGTTTTAGGACGGGAGTATGATATTTATGGAGTCGATTTTTTAAAGTCGATCAAAAGAGGGATCGTCTTGCTGTGCGGGACGACATATCTTGATGAAATGTATGAACAGCTTATTTCGCGAAACCTTCCTGATGAAATAGAATGTTTCATTATGCCGTTAATCTGGCTTGTTTCAGATGGCAAAGATGATCCCGAGATATTAAGTATGCTGAACCAGGGACATAGTTCAAGATCAATTGTAGGAAATAAAATAGAAAAGAAAATTCATTGTTTCTGGTTCAGTGGTGAAAAGAAACCTTTCAAATATCAGAGTTGTATTGACAGTTGGAAGCGGGTGTGTCCCGATTATGAGATTGTTGAATGGGATGCGGATTCCTATGACTGTGGTAAAAATTTATTTATAAAGCAGGCATATGAAAAAAAGAAGTGGGCATTTGTATCGGATTACGCTCGACTTGATATAATCTATCATTATGGGGGAATTTATTTGGATATGGATGTCGAATTGCTTCAGGATTTCACTCCGTTATTGCAATTTGATGCTTTTTTTAATTTTGGGATGAGACATATGATTGAATTAGGTTCGGGATTCGGCAGTGTCAGATATAATATGTTTATTGGTTTGCTGTTAAAATTATATGAAAACGAGGAGTTCTTGGATCGGAATGGAATTCCTCAGATGACAAAATATGTCCAACCAGTGTGGATTAATGATAGTTTTGACAAAGCCGGTTTTAAATTAAATGGTGACATGCAGCTAGTTAATAATATGCTTTTGCTTCCACGAAGATTTTATACGCCTAAAGATGATTTCTTTTTATATAATTATCTGCAATGTGATGAAACAAGGGGCATACATCATTTTAATTCTGAGTGGCAGCCTAACGAATATTTGAATCAACGCAAAGAAGCGACAAGGTGGAGGATATTAGCCGAAAATGTTTCAAAAGCCGACATATGATAGAAAAAGTGGGAGGAATACAATTTAGTATGACTATAAATGATAGAAAGATTCTTTGTGCAATAGAGAGGAATCTGGTAAACGATAAATTCGTTATTTTTCCGTTTGGTAATTGGGGTAAGAGAGTTAAATATTTGCTAAATAAAAAATATGGCATTCAGGAGCTTGCAATAGTTGATAATGGATTGTCCAAATTGCGAGAAGACATTCTAAGCATACATGACATTAAAACGATAAGTGCTGAGGATTATGTTGTGTTGTTTGCGGTAAGCAATGCGGAGGTTTATGATGAACTTTGGGCACAGCTTAAATTTTTTAAAGGCAAATCAATTTGCGATATCGCTTCTTTGGAATATGATAATATCTTTTTCCCTATGTGTAGCGAGAAACTTTATATTGAAGAGTGTGATAGCCTGCAGCGAGAAACAATTTTCGAGATGACGCGTCAGACATGGTCACAGTTAGGCAGTAGTCAGCCATATTGGTCTGTTTTGACAAATAAGAGATATTTGCTTGAGAACATAGGTGAAAAGGAACTAGCCGATTTCTATGCTTCTGGAAAAGAACAGCTTTCAGCAATTATACAGACATTAATCAGAAATGATATCATTAAGGATAAGCGTGATGCAAAGAGTATGGATATTACAGAAGTGGGATGTGGAGTAGGCAGGGTGACGAAACACTTGTCACAGGCATTTAATAAAGTAATAGCAATAGATGTTTCTGCAGGAAATATGGAAATTGCTTCAATGATGGTTCAGGAAGCAAATGTTTCATTCGAATTATATAAATGTATGGAAGACTATTGCAGGATGCCGAAAGTGGATGTGGTTTATAGCATAATAGTGTTACAGCATAATGTTCCACCTGTTATTGAGTATATTTTGCAAGAGATGCTGAGATCGCTTAAAATCGGAGGAGTCGCAATATTTCAAGTGCCGACTTATAGAGAGGCGTATGAGTTTAAAATCAATGCATATATGGACAGTTTGCATGATGGTAAAATGGAAATGCACATATTGCCCCAGAAAAGAATTTTTGAAATAGCATACGCAAATGAATGTATTCCGATGGAAGTTTATCAGGATAAGTTGAGCGGGCAAGATGATTTTTCATGTACATTTGTTATGAAGAAAGTAGAATGATTAAAGACAAAATAGAGGACGGATCAAAATAGTTGGTGTTAGTCAGAAAATGTGGTGATAAGCTCTATAAGTCCATTTTAAAAGAAAAATAAAGTGCTATCATGGGGTATTACGTACAGGGAGATAGTTCATATATGGCAGTTGAAACTTGAACAAAACCAACCAACATTATAGCAAAGCTTTCGGAAGAAGCAATCGTCCGCAATGGCCATAAATGCGACAAACAGGTATACCGCTGTAAAGATTGTGAGAAAACTTTTGTTTTCACGACAAATACCCTGATGGCCAATTCCCGCTAGTCGCGCGAGATCTGGGAAGCGGTCATAGATGGTTCCTTTTCCGGGGATACCGTTGACTTTACTGCAAAAAGACTTGGTCTGCCTCATGACCTTGTATTTCATATACGGCAAAAATTTCTGATCACCTTTGCAGATCTGTTGGAAGAGCAGTGGTCATGCTTGCAGGATGTTTCTGAGATGGATGAGACTTATGTTTCGGAGTCCTATAAAGGAAAGAAGCTTCCTGATTCTGTTTGATATAAACTCCGCAAACATGGTGCAAAAGCAGAAAAAGAGGGATTTTTAACGTATACGTCTGCATTTGTTCTGGTGTATAGCGTAAAGGCGGCGTAGATAGCGGGAACAGTAAACCGTGACAAACCTATATCGCAGGAATTGCAGAAAGTCTTTAGCGGCTGCATATCTGAAAACATGCTTGTTCTGTGTGATGGACTCAAAAGCTATAAAACTCCGGAAGCAACAGAGAGCTGTATTGTAAAAGATGTCACGAAAGAAGTTTGAATTTTACCGTGGGATTTCCATAAATTATTTGAACAGGTATAATGCATTGTTCAGTGCTGTATATGAATGCACAGCAGAAAGACTTCGGCGGATCGGATCATATCATCGCTCTTAACAGTGAGTGGGATCAGACGAACACTTTCCTGCCGGGATGTAAAGACAGCAGGATTACTATTAATTTAGCCAGAAATTGTTTATCACCCTATTTTCTGACTAACACCAAATAGTTTGTAAAATGTTAAGTAGGAATTTGTGAACTTAGACATTTTTATTTCGGATATGGCAGGGAAGATAGTGCTCTTAGATCGGTACAGAGACCGGTTGGAGTGTATGGGCAGGCAGGCGCATGATGATATCTGTCCAAAATGTCAGATGAGGGATCATCTGCGGTATTGGGAAACACTTTTGGACGAGAGAGTCGCAGGGGTCAGCCAGGGAGCAGTTTATGAGATTGAAAGAGAAACAGGATTATAAACGATTACGAAAACAATACAAGACTGTGATCGGATGGGGAGCAGGTGTAGAATTTAGCAAATTTTATGAGCACACCACTTATCAGTTTGACCATATGATAGACGGAGAGGGCAGGAATGTCGGTAAGATCATAAACGGGATAGTCGTGCAGGGAGTTGACGCGATCAGACAGTATCATAATCAAGACTCTGTGCTGATCGTTATTTATCCTAATATCGAGACGGAGATTCTGCGGCAGGTGGAAGCGCTTCTGCCGGGGGCAGACACGATCGTGGCACGGCTTCTTGACGCTGAAGGCAGGGCATCTTCTTATGCCGCAGATCGAGAAGACCTGATCATGCTTGCTTATATGAAGGAAAGATATAAGGAGTTTTCCTATATGGATATCGGTGTCTGCCATCCGGTGGTTAGGAACAATACTTATCTTTTCTATGAGGATGGTTTTCATAACGGGATCCTGGTGGAGCCAAATATGCAGATGTGTGAGCTGGCACAGGAATACAGACCGCTTAACAAGGTCGTAAATTTGGGGGCCTTACCCCGGGAAGGTGCGGGTGAGTTGGCTTATTATTATGACCCGCTTCATCCGGGACTGAATACCTTCTCGGAAGAGGTGGCGCAGAAGCGGGGGATGAACCATAATGTCAGAATGATAGCGACGAAAGACATTAATGCGATCATTGCCGAGAATTTTGAGACTTATCCCAATGTATTGGATTTGGATACGGAGGGAATGGACTATAACCTGTTGTGTCGTCTTGATCATGTAAAATATCCGATCGATTTGATCTGCGTGGAGACTTCTGCAGGCAGCAGAATTGAGAAATTGCTTACGCAAAGAGGGTATAAGCTTCTGACGAAAACAAAAGAGAATGAGATCTACGTAAATGATATAGCAGGGAGTTTTTGATATGACGTTACGGAAGCTTATGGAGGAAAATATTGCGGCAATAGCAGGCAGACAGATTTGCCTCTACGAAAAGTCTGTTTCCTATCTGACCGAGTTGTGTGACCGGTATGATGTGTTGCATGCTATTTCTTTTATCGTGGACACCAATGAGAGAAATAAGGGCTGCTTTACGTTTCGGGGCAGAGTATTGGAAGTACGGGATATCATAGACATACGGCAGGCTTTCCAGGATCGGGCTGTGATCGTGATCACCAGCGATTACTACCGGGAGGCATTTCAGAAGATTACGGCAATTATGGATGAGAGTGCCTGGACCTTAGATGCGGACATTTATTATTTCGTCAATCGGGAGACTGAATACGAAGAGCATTACCGGAGAATTTACGAAAAGAGGCCGTTGGAGAATCTGATCATCTTTCGCAGCGGTCCGCATGCAGGCTCTTATGTGAAGGGAATGGACTTTGCGGATAATGCGAGGGCGCTGTTTGAATATGCGCTTGCAGAGGGCCTTAATCACAGCTATGAACTGGTGTGGTTTGTCAAGGATCCGGCAGAATTTGACAGATACAGTGCCGTGGAGAACGTGAGATTCTTGTCATTTGACTGGTCGGTCTCTGAGAAGCAGGGAGAAAGAGATGCCTATTATCGGGCATTGTGCCTTGCAAGGTATCTATTTTTTACGGATGCCTATGGCTTTGCCAGAAACTGCAGAAAGGATCAGATCAGGGTTCAGCTCTGGCATGGCTGCGGATTTAAGACGCGGGTGAATTTTGTGCGCTGTGAGCAGCGTTATGAGTACACGACGGTGATCAGTGACTTATATGCGGATATTCATGCAGATATTTATGGGCTCAGGCCAGATCAGGTCCTGGTCACCGGTTATGCGAAGGAGGACTGGCTTTTTCATCCGGACGAGGCTGACAGGCAGAAGCTTCGCATACCGCCGGCAAAGAAGTACCTATTCTGGCTGCCGACGTTCCGTTCTACGGAGCAGAAACTGGCACAGCTGAATGAATACGAGCTGGAATCGGAAACTGGACTGCCGGTTGTCAGCACGCGTGAGAAAATGAGGTGGTTGAATACAATTTTACGGGAGCAGGATATCCTGTTGCTAATAAAGCTCCATCCCTTTCAGAACAGGGAGACGGTGCATTGTGAAGATTGCAGTAATATCCTTTTGCTTGAAAATGAAGACCTTTTTCAATACGATATTCCGGTCAACCGCCTGCTTGGCTGGGCAGATGCCTTGATTAGTGATTATTCCTCAGCGGCAGTGGATTATATGCTTCTGGACAGGCCAATCGCTTTTATGCTGGAAGATGTAGAGGAATATGAGCAGAGTCGGGGATTTGTTTTTGACAATATCAGGGACTGGCTTCCGGGCAGGGAGATATTTACATTTGAGGATGTGTGTGCTTTTGTAGAGGAGACGGCAGGACAGTGTGATATTATGGCGGATAAAAGAAGAAGGTTAAGGGAGAAAATGCATAAGTATCAAGATGATCAGAGTTGTCAGCGAATATTGGAGTCGCTTGGCATTGCGAAAGTGGAACAATAATGATGTAGGTCCGCTTATAAATTTCTGTATTGTATTTCGGCTGTTCATCGACTACAATAGATAAATAACGACAGTCAGGCGATAGATTTACGGAATATTCAAAAAGGACGGACGAAAATGAAGCGTAGGTTTAATATCACAGGGGCATGCTATCCGCAGAAACATTATATGGTTCGCCAGCCAGAAGAATATTCGGAGATGAAACAGATGCTTAAGGCAGTTTTATTTCCGCGAGCAATGAGCCAAGTACCGTGCTTGCACGAGTATTTGGCGAATGCCGCGAGGCATTTGACTTCAGGGGAAAAGAGTGTCATATAATCCGGATTTACCGGCAGTGAGCCTGGCGTTCATGTTTGGATATATCGTAAATACGGAGGGGAGCATACAGGTGGCGAACCGCATTTTTGAAACACGCCTGTACAATCTGTTTTTGGCGGAAGAAGAGCTTACGAAAATAAAACGAACAAAGTGTAACGTCTATCACAGTTATAGATTGTCTTAAGCGAAAAAGTCCGCTATACTAATGGTAGGTCATTTTAGGTAGCGGGCTTTTTTGAATTATGAAGGCGAAGGGGAGATGTATGAGCTTTGAACTGATGGCATCCATGATGTGTGCTAATTATGGCAATCTGGAAAAGGAAGTACGGGACTTGGAGAAGGGAGGGATCGACTCCTTTCATATTGACATTATGGACGGACGATATGTCCCAAATTTTGCCATGTCATTAAATGATATGGCGTATATTGCTTCTGCGACGAAGAAGCCGCTTGATGTACATTTGATGGTGGAACATCCGAATCATACGGTAGAACTTTTTACAGACCGTCTTCGTAAGGGGGATACAATCTATATTCATCCGGAGGCGGAGTATCATCCGTCCACAACCCTGCAGAAGATTATCAATGCCGGGCTGACGCCGGGGATTGCGATCAATCCGGGCACCAGTGTGGAGACGGTCATGGAGATGCTGCGGATCGTGAAGAAGGTTCTGGTAATGACGGTAAACCCCGGAAATGCGGGGCAGATGTTTATGCCGTATGTCGGGGAGAAGATCACCAGACTGTTGGCGCTGAAGGAGGAGATGAACTTTCAGATCTACTGGGATGGCGCCTGCAGTGCGGACCGAATCGCCACCTATGCTCCCAAGGGAATCGACGGGTTCGTGTTGGGAACAACGCTTCTATTTGGGAAGAAGAAGCCCTACGGAGAGATTCTGGCGGATATCAGGAAACTAAAGTTTTAGAAGAAGAACGAAGGGGGAGGCTGCTATGAACATTGCATTGATACTGGCAGGGGGAATTGGAAAACGCCTGGGGCGTGACATACCGAAGCAATACATATCGATAGAAGGTAAGATGATCATTACTCATTGTCTGGAGGCAGTCAGTACTCATCCGAAGATTGATGCGATTCAGATTGTTGCCGACGAGCAGTGGCGTGAAAAGATCTACAAGCAGCTGCCGGAGGCAGCTTTACTGAAATTTAGTGGATTTGCGAAGCCCGGACCGAGCAGACAGCATTCGATCATAAATGCGTTGGATGTTATCATGCCGTCTGCGCGCGGGTCGGATATTATTATTATTCATGATGCGGTAAGGCCGTTTGTCACGAAATCCCTGATCTCTGCGTGTGTGGCGGCCTGCGCGAAGCATGAGGGAGCGATGCCGGTGCTGCAGATGAAGGATACGGTGTATTTGGGTGAGAATAGACGGGTTACGTCCCTTTTGCAACGGGATAAGGTTTATCTGGGGCAGGCGCCGGAGGCATTTCACCTGATTAAGTATTATCGGGCGAATAAAAGGCTTAATCCGGATATTATTGAGAAGATCAATGGCTCTACGGAACCGGCAGTCATGGCAGGAATGGACATTGCCATGATTCCGGGAGATGAGCAGAATTTCAAGGTTACCACACCGCTTGATCTGGAGCGCTGCAAATTGTGGATCAGAGGCTAATACAATGAATATAAGAGGACAGCTATGAAAGCTTATGTATTGGAAGCAGTGGGACAACTGGCATATAAGGATATTCAGGTACCGCAGATTCATGAGGACGAGGCGCTTATAGAGGTGGTCAATGTCGGAATCTGCGGTTCTGACATTCCGCGTATTTTTGAGACCGGAACCTATCATTTTCCGACGGTGCCCGGACATGAATTTGCCGGGATCGTACGGGAAGTCGGGTCGGAAGCGCATGGAGCGCTGCTTGGAAAAAGAGTTGGTGTATTTCCGCTGATTCCCTGTATGAAGTGTGAGTCATGTAAGGCAAAGGCGTATGAGATGTGCCGGTCTTATAATTATCTGGGATCCAGGACAGACGGCGGCTTTGCCGAATATGTGGCGGTTCCGGTCTGGAATCTGATCGAGCTGCCACCCGAAGTCAGCTTCGAGGATGCCGCAATGCTGGAACCTGCCTGTGTCGCCAGACATGCGATCAGACAGGTGGATCTGACGGATATTAAGAGTGTGGCAGTCTATGGTTGTGGGACGATTGGTACGCTGATCATACAATGGCTGGCTTCCATGGGGATTTCGCAGATCTTTGCGGTGGGAACCAGAAAAGAGCAGAGGGATTTGGTCACCGGATTGGCCAAGTGTGTATTTTGCAACTGCAGGGACAAGGATCCGGTCGGTTATATCATGGAACAGACAGGAGCAGAAGGGGTAGATCTTATCTTTGAATGTGTTGGACTGGTGGAAAGTATAAGCAATGCTGTCAGCTCGGCCAAGGCCGGTGGACAGGTAGTGCTGGTGGGGAATCCGGCGGGGGATATTGAGTTGGATAAACAGATATACTGGAAGGTACTGCGTCGGCAGCTTACACTTCGTGGCATGTGGAATTCATCTTTTACCAAAGAAGCGGATGATGACTGGCATATTGTGATCGAAGCGATACGAACAGGCAGGATACGACCCTCAGGACAGATCACGCAGAGGTACTCCTTTGAGAAGCTGGGGGAGGGGCTGGCGGCCATGCAGGATAAAGAGATTTTCACAAATAAAGTAATGATTGAGAAAGGCATCTGATTTGAGAACGAAAAAACGTTTAAATTTATTTGCGAAATCTATTGCGGTAAAAGTAGTTATATGATATACTTCTTTTATGAAAACAAATCTTGATTCTTAAATGCGTGCGGTGCATAAATATTTGAAGGCACTTTTTCATGCTACCTTTTCGAGGGACATTACCGGCGCAGTCAGGCAGTTCTGCCGAAGATTCACATTTGTTTGGCAGGACTGTTATCATAAAATATTGGGTTTGATTCCAGAGAAGGATCAGGGATCAATTTCTCTTTTTCATACATTGTAACAGACTCCTGCAGTAAATTAATAAGGGAGGTTTACAATGGATGGAATAGCAATGACAGAAACATTGGAGCAGAAGCGGGAGCGGATACAGGAGTTTAACCTGACAAGCGATCTTTTTGCCGGCAAAGTGTTTGAGGATCTGACGGCTTGCCAGGAACTATGTCGGATTCTGATGCAGGATCCCGGCCTGCAGCTTAAGGATGTGAAGACGCAGTATGTGATCAGGAACCTGATAAGCCATTCGGTGCAGCTTGATATTCTGGCGGAGACGGTAACCGGAGGTCTGATCAATGTAGAGCTGCAGATGTACAAAGAAGCGGAACCGTTTCGAAGGACCAGATATTACACATCCTGCATTGATATGAGCATATTGGATAAAGGGAAAGAGTATTATGAACTGCCTTCCGTGACAATCCTGTATATTACCAAATCGGATTTCATCGGCGGTAAGAAGGGATTTTATCAAATCAGAAGAAAAACAGACAGAAAGAATCCGGAAGGAACGGGTTTGGATAATGGATTGTACGAGAAGTACTTCAATTTGAAGTATCCGACAAGGTATAAGGAAATCAATGAGTTGCTGCAATATTTGGAAAATTCAACCCCATACTATCAGACGAAATTATTTCCGCGAATTGTGGAGAGAGTCAACTACTATAAGATTCAAAGGGAAGGTGTAGATATTATGTGTGAAATAGCGGACAGGATTAAGAAGGAAGGAAAAATAGAAGGAAAAATAGAAGACATTTTGGATCTGCTGGAAGAACTGGGTAAAATTCCGACAAGGATCGCACAGCGGATTAGGCAGGAAACGGATCTGAAGGTCTTGGGCAGATGGCTCAGATGTGCAGCGTCTGCATCCAGTATCTTGGAGTTTGAGAGAAGGATGTGAAGCAAAGAGCAGCTTTGGCATGGAAGTGGTCATGGCAGAATGATACGGGATGATAGAATGGGGAAGACGGCAGTTGTGAACAGAGAGGATTATCAGCATATCGATATGGTAAAAACCGGAATGAGGTTGAAGGATCAAATTTTTGCAGCGGGTTATTCTGTGAAAGAGATACAGGAGAAACTGCGGTTATCTTGTCCGCAGCCAATATACAGATGGTTTAAGGGGCGCATTTTACCTTCGTTGGATCATTTGTATGTGTTGAGCAGACTATTGAAAGTTCACATGGACGAGCTGATTGTACCCGAATCATCCTATGAAGAGGAGGAAATTTCCGTTACGGGAAAAAGGCTCTTCCTTTATTGGACAATGATACAAAATAATGGCAGCAGATTGGACTAACAGTCCAATGAAAGCTAGTTGAAAATGTGGTATCTTCTTATCAGAACCAAATAACGGCCCATGAAGGAGGAGATATACCATGAAGGTAAGGACGGATTTTGTGACAAATTCGAGCAGCAGCAGTTTCATTTTAGCAAGAAAAGGAGAACTGACAGAGAAACAAAAGCAGGCAATTATTGAGTATGTTGAAGAAAATATGCTTGGCAGAAAGATGCTGACGCCTGATAGCGATGAAGATACAATTCAGAAGGCATTCGAAGATCATTATATTGATGAGGATGATCAGGATAAAATAAGGGAGGCATTGAAGGAAGAGAAAGCCATTTATCATGGTGAGGTGATTTTTGAAGAATGTGAGTATGATCTGGCAGAAATGTTTATTGATCTATGGAAAAAGCTGGAAGAAGCAGACTGTGACAACTTTGAAGCGATCGATGGATCCTTAGACTATTAAAGACGGCTATGAAAATACGAAGAGAAAAAGAGTTTATGACCTTTTTTGATGAAAAAACCGGGAAGTATCTGCGCACGGGTATAATTATCTCAGGAAAAGATACCGGGGAAGACCCTTTTATGAGTTCCTTTCCTGAACTGCTGGATGTGGGTATTATGGGACATTGCAGGCATGGGAAGAGCGGGTTGTGTATGAAGGCAGGTGTTGAGTGTTATCAGGATGGCCTGCATTCTGATCGGCCTAATATGTGTCTGCAGGATTTTAAAACGATCGCCGGGCAGTGTAAAGGCAGGACCTATCAGTTTGCACTGGGAGGATGTGGGGATCCGGATCAGCATGAAGATTTCGAGGAGATCCTTGCAGTATGTAAAGAGTCGGGGATTGTAGCCAACTTTACCACTTCCGGTCTGGGTATGACAGAAAGTATTGCGAAATTATGCCGTAACTATTGCGGAGCGGTTGCAGTCAGTTGGTATAGAAGTGAATACACACTGCATGCAATAGAGTTGCTGACAGCATTCGGGGTTAAAACGAACATTCACTATGTTCTAAGTAAGAATACTGTTGCAGAGGCTTTGGAAAGGTTGGAGGAACACAGTTTTCCTGAGGGGATCAATGCCATTATCTTTTTACTGCATAAGCCGGTAGGACTGGGTTCTCCTGACAATGTGATTGGGCAGGATAATCAGGAGTTTATCCACCTGATACAGTATATCAGTTCGGGAGCTTCCGGCTATAAGATAGGTTTTGATTCATGTACGGTGCCAGCACTACTGAATCATCCGGGTATTATTGACACAGACAGTTTGGACACATGTGAAGGAGCAAGATGGTCTGCCTATGTCACAGCAGATATGAAAATGCTGCCATGCAGCTTTGACAACCAGGAGCAGAGATGGGCGGTGGATTTAAAAACGCATACAATCGAAGAGGCTTGGAACAGTAAGAAATTCGAGGATTTTAGGGATAGATTCAGAACGGCGTGTCCGAACTGCGATAACCGGAAACATTGTATGGGTGGGTGTCCGATCAGACCCGAAATTGTATTATGTGACAGAGAAAGATAATAGCTAGTTGTCGCATAAGTAATTTGATATAATCGGTATGTGAAACTGCGGTAAATCAGTGCAGTTTCACATACTTCTTTCATTAAACAAATCTTGATTCTTTAATGTGCACGTTTTGAAGCATAAAATCTAAATACATCTGTTTTATGAGGTTTTATAGGCGGCATCATGAGTGCAGTCAGGCAGTTCTGCCGAAGATTCACATTTGTTTGGCAGGACTGTTATCATAAAATATTGGGTTTGATTCCAGAGAAGGATCAGGGATCAATTTCTCTTTTTCATACATTGTAACAGACTCCTGCAGTAAATTAATAAGGGAGGTTTACAATGGATGGAATAGCAATGACAGAAACATTGGAGCAGAAGCGGGAGCGGATACAGGAGTTTAACCTGACAAGCGATCTTTTTGCCGGCAAAGTGTTTGAGGATCTGACGGCTTGCCAGGAACTATGTCGGATTCTGATGCAGGATCCCGGCCTGCAGCTTAAGGATGTGAAGACGCAGTATGTGATCAGGAACCTGATAAGCCATTCGGTGCAGCTTGATATTCTGGCGGAGACGGTAACCGGAGGTCTGATCAATGTAGAGCTGCAGATGTACAAAGAAGCGGAACCGTTTCGAAGGACCAGATATTACACATCCTGCATTGATATGAGCATATTGGATAAAGGGAAAGAGTATGATGAACTGCCTTCCGTGACAATTCTGTATATTACCAAATCGGATTTCATCGGCGGTAAGAAGGGATTTTACCAAATTAGAAGAACGGTAGAAGGAAAGACGGATGCGGCAGCTAACCTGGAGAATGGGGTGTGTGAAAAATACTTTAATCTGAAGTATACGACAGGCTCTCAGAAAATGAATGAACTGCTGCGGTATATTAAAAAATCGGAACCGTTCTATTGTACGGAAGAGTTTCCGCGAATCGTCGAGCGTGTCAATTTTTATAAGGCGCAGAAGGAGGGGATAAACATCATGTGCGAGATAGTAGACAGAATTAGGCAAGAAGGCAAAAAGGAGGGAAAAGCAGAAGGAAAAATTGAGGGGAAAATAGAGGGAAAAATTGAGGGGAAAATAGAAGATATTTTGGAGTTGTTGGCAGAATTGGGAAAAATCCCTGCAAAACTTATGCGGCAGATTAGTCAGGAAAAGGACTTAAATATTTTGGGCAGATGGCTCAGATGCGCAGCGTCAGCAACCAGCATTTCGGAATTTGAAATAAAAATGAAGGGCTTAAGTCATTGAAACTGTATACTACATGATAAACTGGAGGATTTTATAGTGTAGCTTTGCAATATACAATCCCTCCAAATTGTATATCTCCCAATTCCCATTTGATATTGATAGCTTCCCTCTACAGTGCTATAATTCCTTCTTATAGTTAACGACGTTAGAAATTTCGTTTACTATAACAGTAAACAACATTATAGAAATCCCGAATTCGATCCTGCAGGAAGCTTTGGCTTATTGCCCCAGCTTAGGACTTTAGCAGGAACCGGAAGCAGAGACGTATAATGCTGTTTACTACAAGTGAAGGAGGCGCTTGCAGATGGAGAAAGAATTGAATACGAACAAGAACGATAATCAGGCGATGCTGAAGATATGCGGGTTTATTGTAGATAAGAGAAATCTCTTTTTCCTGCTCTTCGGACTCCTGATTATTTTTTCGGCCATCTCCAGGAACTGGGTCGGGGTGGAGAATTCCATGGCCCATTATCTGCCGGGAACCACGGAGACCAGGCAGGGACTGGATCTGATGGAGGAGGAGTTTATTACATACGGCACCTGCAATGTGATGGTGGCGAACGTTTCTTACGGGCAGGCGGAGGAGATCTGTGAGCGGTTAGAGCAGTCGCCGGGGGTCTTTTCGGTAGATTTTGACGATACGCCGGAGCATTATACCAACGGTTCGGCTTATTATAATGTGACTTTTGACTATGATGAAAAGGAGGACGCCTGTCTGGAGGCGCTTAATGCCGTGAAGGAGCGTCTGGAGGGCTGCGATTATTATCTGACCACCAGCCTGGGGGATACGCAGTCGGAACTGATCGGACAGGAGATGAACACGATCACGGTACTGGTCGCCATTGTGGTGGTATCGGTACTGCTCTTGACAACGCAGGCTTATGCGGAGATTCCGGTCCTTCTGATCACGTTCCTGTCGGCGGCGATCATCAATATGGGCACGAATTTCCTGTTTGGAACGATCTCTTTCGTGTCGAACTCGGTCACCATCGTGCTGCAGCTGGCATTGTCGGTGGACTATGCGGTCATTCTTTTAAATCGTTATAAAGAGGAACATGCATCGCTGCCGGCCAGGGAAGCGGTGATCATCGCGCTCAGCAAGGCAATCCCGGAGATCGCGGGCAGTTCGCTTACCACGATCGGCGGTCTGATTGCCATGACTTTTATGCAGTATAAGATGGGGCCGGATATGGGGATCGTGCTGATCAAGGCGATCATCTTAAGCCTGTGTGCGGTATTCCTGCTGATGCCGGGCGTTATCATGCTTTTTTCCAATCTGATGGAAAAGACGAAGCATAAGAATTTCATTCCGGATATCCCGATCGTCGGCAAATTTGCCTATGTGTCCCGCTATGTCGTGGCGCCGCTCTTTCTGGTGGCAATCATTGCGGCGTATATGGTATCCAAGAACTGCCCTTATGTATTTGGCTACAGTACGGTCACACCGCCGCTGCAGAACAGCGTACAGAAAGCGGAGGAAATGCAGGAAGATAATTTCGGGGATTCCAACATGGTAGCGCTGATCGTGCCGGCAGGGGATTATGAGAAGGAAAAGGCGCTTTTGCAGGATCTGGATGCCTGTCCGGAGGTGGATTACAGCATGGGGCTTGCGAATATTGAGGCGCTGGATGGCTATCATCTGACGGATAAGCTGACGCCCCGGCAGTTTTCGGAGCTGATCGATCTGGACTATGAGGTGGCGGAACTTGTTTATGCGGCTTACGCGGTCAATGATGAGGACTATGCGAAAGTGGTCAATGGACTGGCGGATTATCAGGTGCCTTTGATCGAGATGTTCCTGTTCGTCTATGACGAGGTGGAGGAAGGCTATGTGACACTGGAGGAGGAACTGCAGGAGACGCTGGATGACGCATATAAGCAGATGACCTTTGCGAAGAATCAGCTGCAGGGTGAGAATTACAGCCGTATGCTGGTGTACCTGACGCTGCCGGAGGAGAGTGAAGAGACTTTTGCCTTTTTGGATAAAATGCATGAGATCGCCGGGCACTATTACGACGGCGGTGTGCTCGTGTGCGGTGAGTCGGTGAGTCAGTACGATTTACAGAAGACTTTTGCCAGAGATAACATCGTGGTAAATGTGGTGTCCATCCTTGTGGTGCTAGTGGTATTACTGTTTACCTTTAAATCGGCTGGAATGCCGGTGCTTTTGATCGCAGTCATCCAGGGCAGTATCTGGATCAACTTCTCCGTGCCGGCCATTGCCCACGACAATCTTTTCTTCATGGGGTATCTGATCGTCAGCTCGATTCAGATGGGCGCCAATATCGATTACGCGATCGTCATTGCCAGCCGGTATACGGAGCTGCGTAAGAGCATGGGGCGGCGGCAGTCCATTATGGACACTATGAATCTGTCCTTTCCGACCATCGTCACTTCGGGGACGATGCTGGCGGTGTCCGGCGTGCTGATCGGGAAGCTGACTTCGGATGTGGCGATCTTCGGGATCGGTAAGTGCCTGGGCCGGGGAACGCTGATCTCTATCTTTATCACAATGTTCGTGCTGCCACAGATCCTGCTGGTGGGCGATACGATCATAGAGAAGACGGCTTTTGTCATGAATATGCCGATCCGCACGAAGAATGCCACGGGTCTGGTCAAGGTGGACGGTCTCGTGCGCGGCCGCATCGAGGGAACGGTGACCGGAACCATGAATGCCATTGTACGGGGTAATGTGAGCGCTTATGTGGAAGCGGGTGATGTGACGCAGCTGACGGAGGAGGAATACCGGAATATGACGGCGGCTGTGTCGCCGGAATTGGAGGGCAGGGAGGTGGAAGCCGATGCGTAAGCAGATACGGATAAAGATATGTGGTAAGAGAGTGATTTCCCTTGTTTTGGCAGGGATACTGGCAGTGATGCCGGCGATGAGTGTGACAGCCGGGGAAGTGACTCCGGATAAGGCAGCAGGAAAAGGGGAGCAGGAGGATCCGGCACAGGAACCTGCAGGGGAGCAGGCTGAGGAGATCACGACGGTGGAGGAGGCCAACCATACCATAGCCGACTATGATGACGAGGACACGGAGTGGGAGGAGATCTATCTGGACTCCGCAGAGGACATGAAGCAGTTCTCCCGCGACTGCTGGCTGGATACCTGGTCGATCAACAAGAAGGTCTATCTGACAAAGGACATCGATCTTTCGGGCAGTGATTTCGTGTCGATTCCGACGTTCGGCGGGTATTTTGACGGTCAGGGGCATACGGTCAGCGGCCTGGTGGTCAGGGATTCCCTGTCTTATACAGGGCTGTTCTGCTATACCCAGCAGTCTGCCGTGATCGCCAATCTTAAGGTGCAGGGCAATGTGAGCCCTTCTGGCAAGTCCATGGTAGTGGGCGGTATTGTGGGAGATAACAGCGGTATCATCATAAGCTGCGACTATAAAGGCGTGGTGGAGGGCAGCGATTATGTGGGCGGCATCACGGGCTTTAACGAACAGAGCGGGATCCTGATCGACTGTACGGCTGACGGCACGGTCAGGGGCGCTCACTATACAGGCGGCATTGTCGGTGAAAATACGGGAAATATCGCCGGCTGTGTCAATAAAGCGGATGTGAACGTTTCCAATGAAGACAAGGCCAGGTCTCTGGAAGATATCAATCTGGAGCAGTATGCGTCGGGCCTTCTGGAGACGGAGAGCAGCGACGGGAAACCGGATAAAGCTTCGGCGATCAACAATACCATTGATTCCGGCGGCATTGCCGGGCTTTCAACCGGGATCATACAGTACTGCAGCAACAGCGGCACCGTCGGCTATGAACATGTGGGCTACAACACGGGTGGTATCGTGGGACGGCAGTCCGGCTATGTATATGCCTGTGAAAATAACGGCACGGTATATGGCCGGAAGGATGTGGGCGGCATCGCCGGGCAGACGGAACCGTATATCGCGGTGGATCTCTCGGAGGATATCGCATACCAGCTGTCAGAAAATATTGATAAGCTGCATGATCTGACGGGGGAGATGCTTAACGATGCGGGCACGGAGTCCGATACGGTTTCTGCCAGGCTGACGGTGATCCGGGACTTTGTGGATAAAGCTTTAAATGACACCGGGTTTCTGGCGGACAGGACGGTGGAGTGGACTGACGGTATGGTCAGTTCTGCCAACGATCTGATGGGCCGGGTGGACTATATCATGGATGAGACCGGCAGGAACGGCGGCTTTATCGACCAGACGAGAAACGCGGCAGGCAATGTGAGAGACGCGGCTGCGCAGCTGGGGAATACGGTGGAAGCGCTAGACATCTACCAGTATATGACCGAGGAGGAAAAAGCGCGTTACGAGGAAGCCAGAGCGTGGATGGAGAACGCGTCGCGGCAGTATGCGGAGGATTATGCCGAGGCTCTGGAAGCATACCGGAATTACTATATTGATAAGGTGCGGTCTGAGAACGGGAATTATACGCGCAGTACGGCATTTTCTCTGTATGTGAATACAGGCATCGAAGGTGCAGAGCATGGCAGGGACGAGACGGCCGCTGATCCGGACGGCGCCGATTACGGGATTGCGAATAATAATGCGGGCGCGGGAAGTAGTGGGAATGGTGACAAGGGAGGAATGACCGGAGACGGAGCAGGAAGTGACGGGAATGACAGCACAGGAAGCGGTACAGAGAGTGATAGCACGGATAACGTCACTGACGAAGAGGGCATAGACGGTGACAACGGCGATAAGAATGCAGACAGCACAGGCTCATCAGACAGCTCGGATACTTTCGGCAGTTCCAACCCGGCGGATAGCAGAAGTGTAAGTGAGAAAGATCTGCGGCCTCTTTTCAACGATGTTGTCCGGGCAGACTGGACCTGGGATGCCAATAAGGGCGATTATAGGAACTACATAGGCATGAACGGCTGGGTGCACTACAGTAAAGACGCAAACGGACTGGAGACGACCACGCCTTTTCCACAGAACGACGGAGAACAGGGGGAACTGGACAGACAGCTGTTAAGCGACGTGGCGAAAGAAATGTCGGATCCGGTCAATGCGGCCAGGATCGAGACGGACGTAAGAAGCTATGCCGATGAAAAATATATGGCGGCGCACCCTGCATCGCCCGGTTATGAGCAGGATATGCGGGATTACCTGCAGACGATGTCTTCTATTGTGCTGACAGCCGGGGAGAAGATGTCGGAGGAGGCCCGGGCCAGACTGCAGAGTGCGGTCGGGTCTGTGGAAGAAGCCATGGGAAATCTGGAATCGGCGGGCGGTGAGGTGAAGAGTCTTTTTGACACCGTAAACGGAATGCCGGATCTGCAGATGCCTCAGCTGGGGAGTGATTACCGCTCCCGGGTAGGCAGCCTGAATGCAAACTTACAGGGACTTTCCGAAAATATGGGTCATCTGAATGAAGAAATGTCCTCTACAAACGACGTGATGCTGGCGGATCTGTCTAAGATCAATGATCAGTTCAGTATGATCATGCGGCTGTATACGGATGCCATCGACGGCGTACTGGATATGGATTACTCTACGGTCTATGAGGACAATTCTCAGGAGGATGCCGAGAGCAGTACCGATGCGACGATCGCGGACTGCACCAATGCAGGAACGGTGCGGGGCGATCTGAATGTGTCCGGCATCGCGGGCACGATGGCGATCGAATATGATTTTGACCTGGAAGGCGACGTGACGGGGATTGAGAATGCCCGGCTGAATTCCACGTTTCTGACCAAATGTGTGCTCAGACACAATATCAATGACGGCAATGTAACGGCACAGAAAAGTTATGCCGGCGGTATCGCAGGCTTACAGGAGATGGGTACGATCCTGCGTTGCGAGAATTACGGCAGGATCGACAGCATAGCCGGTAATTATGTGGGCGGCATTGCGGGACAGTCGCTGTCTAATATCACGAACGGATATGCCAAGTGTACCGTCTCCGGGGAAGAATACGTAGCGGGGATTGCTGGCTCCGGCTCCGGTATGGAGCATTGCTGTGCCATGGTGCGTGTGCAGGATGCGTCGGCCTTTTACGGGGCGATTGCGGGAGACGTGGACAGCAGCGGCACTTTAACGGGCAATTATTTCGTGTCGGATGAGATCGCGGGGATCGACCGCATCAGCTACAGCGGCAAGGCGGAGCCGGTCAGTTATGAAGAGTTGTTGGAGACAGAGGGTTTGCCGGGACGGTTCCGGATGATGTCGGTAGTCTTCTATGCCGATGAGGAAGAGGTCAAACGGCTGCAGTGCCCTTATAAGAGCGATGTATCGTCGAAACTGTATCCGGACATTCCGGCCAGGGAAGGGTTCTATGCGGACTGGGATATCAGGGAGATTCCGGGGATCTTATATGATGAAGACGTGACGGCGGAGTATGTGCGCTACCTGACGACGCTGGCATCTGCACAGACTCGCGAGAACGGGCAGTCGGTACTGCTTGTGGACGGTATGTTTAAGCAGGAAGCAGAGTTTCTCGTGGATGGCGGGGATATTGCGCAGGATGGCGATGCGAATGTAGAGACAGGCATTGATGATACGGCTATTCCGCTTAAGAATGTGACAGAGCACTGGCAGATCACGATCCCGGAAGACGAGAGTGAGCAGCATCAGCTGCGCTACCAGGCGCCTTTGGGGCAGACGGAAGGCGTTGCGCTTTACGTGAAGCGCAACGGGACGTGGCAGCAGGCGGATACGAAGCTTATGGGTATCTATCATCTTTTTACGGTGGAGGATACGGAGGCGGAAATTGCAGTCTGTATACAGGACAGCCGGCTGAAGGAGTATCTGCTTTACGGAATACCGGCAGCTCTTGTCGTGGTAGTTGTCCTTGTATTGTGTGTCAGAAAATCTAACAAACGGAAAAAAGACAGAAAAGAGCAAAACGACAAAACACGAAAAAACGTTTAAATATATCTGCAAAATGTATTGTGTATAGAGTTGGCATATGATATACTTCTCTCAATAAAGTAAATCAGGCAGAACTGCAGGATACGTAGCAGGCGCAGAAAGGAGGTATCCTGTCTTTGGATCATAGGAAGAGAGAAGAGATCAGGAAATACATTCTCAGCAAGATTGCAGTAAACGATAGAGACTTTATTGACAAAACGATGGATAATTTCGATATATCGCCGGAGTCTGTAGGGGAATTTATAGATAAAGCAATCGAATGTAAAGCGATCATGAAAGACGTGAAGGCAGACTGTCAATATCGACTGATAGAGCATGTAAAGGAAGAGCAGATAGATTTAAAAAGGAACAGGCTGGAAGAGGATCGCTTATATGCGCTGCATATAGAGAAGGAACTGAGCGGCTGCAATGAGAACGCGAGGAGAATCTGGCAATATGCCTGCGCCGAAATATTAAATAACGCGATCGAACATGCAAGGGGTGACAGAATACGTATTATTGTAAGGACGAATGCGCTGAACAGCAGCGTTGTGATCGCAGATAACGGGGTAGGAATCTTTCAGACTTTATTAGAATATATGGAGGAGAACGGATGGGATACCCCTGATTACGGAGATGCATTGATTGAGTTGTATAAAGGAAAGATTACAAGTGACAGGAGCAGACATTCCGGTGAAGGTATCTTTTTTTCATCGAAGGTAATGTCAGAATTTGGGATCTGGTCAGACGCGAGAATTTATAAATTCGGATACGGGCAGGATATGAAAGTCATAGAGCACCGGCTGTTGGCATATGTTTCCCGACTGCAGGATATCGGCACGCTGGTCATGATGACACTGGAAAATGAAACATCCAGGAAGCTTTCGGAGGTGTTTGACATGTATACGGATATAGATGAGGGATTTATACGCACGAGGATACCGGTGAAGGAGGCATGTCTGTCAGGAGAACCGGTAGCGCGGTCACAGGCCAGGCGGATCTGCAACCGGCTGGATGAATTTAAGGAGGTAGTTTTGGATTTCAGCAGAGTTGAATTGATGGGACAGGGATTTGCGGATGAGATATTCCGGGTGTTTACACGAGAACATCCCCAGGTTACCGTTCGGCCGGTCAATATGATCCCGGAAGTGGAACGGATGATCCGGCATGTCAGCAGAGGCCATATCCCGGAGAACGTATGTCTTTCCGAAAATACCGGGCGGCTGTTCTTTACGTGAACAGCCGCCCGGTCTGGCATTGCCCAAGTCTTGCAGTTTCTTTGTTTCCTGCAGTGTTTTTAGAAGATATCCATCACAAACAGATACGCGATCATAAAGATCAGCCCGACACAGAACAGCAGCAGTCCGAAGGACATACTCCGCGCGATCATCGTGCTGTTTTCCGACCATTCTTCGTAGATCATGGCGAACTTATGGTCATAATCCACATGGGCAGGCCGTTTCCGGCGGTAAGTCAGGTTCGCGATATTCTGGAAGAAGGAGGCAGCGCAGGCGCACATATGGGTAAGGGCGGTCCCTTCCGGCAGTTCCTGCGGCAGCTTGCTGTCCCGGTAGACGGTCCTGCGCAGCAGGACGACTACGGTATCCACAAGACTGTCCAATACGCGGCAGATCACGCCGAACACGAAGGGCAGTACCTGCAGCAGAAGCGGCCGGTAGAGACGGTCTTCCAGGTCCAGATAGCTGTTCCAGCGGTTCACATATTCTCGGCACGGCTTTTGGCCGCGACTGCCTGCCGTAAGCGCTTTCGTGCTTTCGGCATTCCTGTCAGGACGCATCATCCACAGCCGGACTACGATCCCATAGACTGCGGCGCCGATCGCGAGTGAGATCGCGGCGCCCTGTAAGTTCGTCATCGAGAAATAGGAGACGGCAGCTTCCGTTTCCTCCACGTTCATGAATCCCTGCCCCATGCCGGCCAGTCTGTCCATGACGGCGTAAGGGAAGAATCCCATCAGCGGCAGCAGGGCAGCGCTGAGCGTCAACGCGGCGGCGCTCACTTTATTCATATAGGTTCCCTTTAAGGCATCGTATTTTGCCTGCACGGCCGCGTCCGCATTTTTCTCGATAAAGAGCGCCACATACAGTTTTGTCATATAAGCGACGGTCAGTCCGCCGCTGATGAGGAAGGCCCATTCGATCCCTTTCAGGGCACCGACACCAAACACTGCGCCAGCGCCGGACAGCGCAGAAACGCCATTCGTGCCGGATGCAACGGACAGCGCAGAAACGCCATCCACGCCGGCTCCACCGATCACGGCAGCGACGGATCCGTCTGTGACCATCTTCGTATATTCCACGATACTCTCATGGAGCAGCGTCTTACTGATATAACCGTTCCAAAACGGCACGCCTCCGATCCCCAATGCACCCATCAGGAAAATGAAGTGAAGCAGAGGCTTCTTACGGCCGAAGCCGCGCAGGGCGTTTAGATCCAGGGTATGCACGTTCATAAAGATCACGCCCGCGGCCATGAAAAGCGTCAGCTTGATCAGGGAGTGATTGACCATGTGAAGCAGGCTGCCGCGCACGGCGATCAGATTCGCTGCGCCCATCAGGCCGGACATGCCGACGCCTACCAGGATGAAGCCGATCTGGGAGACGGAGGAACATGCCAGCGTTCTTTTCAAATCGATCGAGAAAAGCGCCAGTATCGCGCCCACGACCATCGTGCAGACGCCAAGCAGCAGGATCAGGCCGCCCCAGGCCGTATTGCCGAGGAAAAGATACGCGGTCAGGATTAGGATGCCGTACATGCCTGCCTTGGTCAGGATGCCGGAGAGCAGGGCGGAAGCCGGAGCGGGTGCCACCGGATGAGCCTTGGGCAGCCAGATATGAAGGGGAAAAGCCCCGGCCTTGGCGCCAAAGCCGAACAGCAGACAGAGCCCCGCGATCCACAGCTGTAAGGCGGCAGAGGAGGAATCCACCGTGCCGGTGAAGAATTGGGCGGCGGATTCTTGCGTGTGATCTGCCTGGGCACTGTAACACCGAAAAGCATCCGTCAATTCGTCGAAGAACAGCGTTCCCGTCACATCATAGAGCAGGAAGATACCCATCAGCATCACCAGCCCGCCGATCACTGCCACGGCGAGGTAGGTGGCGGCAGCGCGCAGGGACTCCTTTTTCTCATCGTGCGCCACCCACACATAGGAGGTGAAGGACATGATCTCGAAGAAGATGAAAGTCGTATAGAAATCGGCGGAGAGGAACACCCCTTCCGTTGCGCCGAGGGTGATCAGCAGGAACAGATAGTAGCGGTTGCGGTTACGATAATGCTCTAAATATTCCTTTGAAAAAAGGGTGCTCATAAACCACATAAAGGCGGCGATCGTGCCGTACAAAGCCCGGAACCCGTCCAGTGTAAAATGAAGTTCCATCCCGCAGATTCCGGGAACAGCCGCCTGCAGCGAAGTTCCCGCAATAACACTCTGCCCTGGCAGCATCTGCCGGAGCAGATACAGGAAAAGGGCGAAGGTTAAGCCTGTTGCCAGACCGGCGAACCGGCTGCGCAGGTCCTTTTGGAACCGGCCCAGCACGTAGCTTAGGATGCCGGCGGCCATGGGACCGAAGACGGCGGTATATAGAAGCAGATTGATCGATGGATTCATAATTACCCTCCCCATATGCGCTATTGAAAAGTATACAACCCTGCCGCCACATCGCGGAAGAAATCCGTGAGCGGCTGGGAATACAGTCCGAATGCGACAATAAAGAATACAAACACAAATAACGGCAGAAGCATTTTCCAATTAGGATCCTGTACCTCCCTGATCCGGGAAGCGTCAAAGTCTTTTCCCGGGAAAAAGGCCCTCACGACGATGGTCAGCATATAGATGGCGGTCAACAGGGCGGAGACAAGCAGGCAGGCGATCCCGAAATAAGCAACCGGATTGCCGCTTTCCACGGCTGCAGAAGCCAGATTCCACTTGCTGATAAAGCCGGCCAGGCCAGGCACGCCCATCAGCGCCAGCGCAGATACGGTGAAGATGCCGAAGACGCGGGGCATCCTGTACCCCATGCCGTCCAGTTCGTGGACATACTGCTTCCCCGTCTGGTGGATCACGGCGCCCGCGCAGAAGAAGGAGCAGATCTTGATCACCGCGTGGAAGATCAGGTGGGTCAGCGCCCCCACCAGTCCGGCAGGAGTCATGATCGTGACGCCGAACAGGATGTAGGACAGGTTGCTGATGGTGGAGTAGGCCAGACGCCGTTTCAGATGCGTCTCCTTGACGGCGCGGCTGCAGCCGTACACGATGGTGAACATGACCACCAGCATGACGGTGGTCTGCGCCCAGGTGCCTTTTAAGAAGTCCACACCGAAGCTGTAATAGGTCAGGCGGATGATCGCGAAGGCGCCGGATTTGACCACGGCCACGGCGTGCAGAAGCGCCGTCACCGGAGTGGGCGCCACACCCGCCTGCGGCAGCCAGGCGTTAAAAGGGCACACGGCAGCCTTGACGCCGAAGCCCATAAAAGCCATCACATAGACGAACAGCAGGATGTTGGTGCGTTCCCCGATCCTGGAAAGGTCGAGCACGCCGCCGAGGATAAAATCGGTGGTGGTGCCGTAGATGATGATCATGATCAGTCCGATGAAGGCAAAAGCAGCGCCGCCCAGCGAATAGTACAGGTATTTCCGGCTCGCCAGGATCGCCTCTCTGGTCAGCGTATGCATGACAAGCGGCACCGTCACCAGCGTCAGCAGTTCGTAGAAGAAATACATGGTCAGCAGATTGGCGGACAGCGCGATACCGAGGGTAATGCCGTACGTCATGGTGTAGAAGAGGAAGAAGATCTTCTCATGCTCCTCTTTCGTCATATATTCAAAGGCATACAGGGTGGCGAAAGGCCACAGCGCGGAGACGAGTCCGGCGAAGACCATACCCATGCCGTCCACCTTGAAGCAGACGGACAGATCGCCTGTAAAATGCGCCAGCAGGAAGGTACTGTCCGAGTGGTGAAGCAACAGATACCAGACCAGGATGCTGTTCAGGATGACTGCGCATTCCAGAAAGGCTTCCATATGCCACCGCTTTTTAAAAGAGAGTATCGGCACCAGCGCGCCTGCAAGTATGGGAATTAGAATTACCAGTATGATCATAGTAGCGCTCCATTTCTGTTAACTTATCTTTGCCGCGTTCAATCGGATCCGTCCCTCTCACATGAGTGTACTCACAAACCCCATGATCCGTTCCGCGATCCCATTGGGAAATAAACCGATCAGAACCGACAGCGATGTCAGTATTACGATCGGAACCGTCATCCATGGCGAAGGCTCCCGCTTCTGCAGATGAGCGTAATCGTAATCCGCGCCCGGCAGGAACCCCCGGATCGTGAGCGGCAGCAGATAACCCGCCGTTAAAAGGGCGCTGACAAGCAGCACCACCGGTCCCAGCCACCGGAAGACCGTATTGCTCTGCAGGCTGCCCACGGCCAGATACCATTTGCTGATAAAACCGCCGGTGGGCGGAATACCGATCAGGCCCAGGGAAGCGATGGTGTAACACCACATGGTGAGCGGCATTTCCTTTCCGATCCCCCGCAGCTCTTCGACCCGTGTCCGTCCGGTAGTGCAGATAATCGCGCCGGCCACAAGGAACAGGACGGCCTTGATCAGACCGTGGGCCAGTACATGCAGCAGCCCGCCTGTGACGGAAGTGACGTTCATGACCGCCAGGCCGAACAGGATATAGGAGAGCTGACTCACCGTGGAGTAGGCCAGTCTTTTCTTCAGCACAGGTTCTCTGTAGGCCAGCATGGATCCCATAAATACGGTGATCAGCGTCAGCGTAAGCCACGCCGTCTGCACCCAGGTATCCCGCAGAAAATCGGGGCCGAAGATATAATAGACCACGCGCACCACCGCCAGTACACCAGCCTTGACGATGACCGCGGAGAGTACCGCGGAGGCTGGAGCGGGCGCCACCGGATGAGCGGCAGGCAGCCAGGCGTGCATCGGAAACATGCCGGCCTTGACGCCGAAGCCCAATAACATGACAAAGGCTGCGATTAACAGGACACCGGCATGGGCGCCCGCTGCCGCGTTTATTGTGCCGCCTGCGCTGCCGACTGCCGGGGAAAGCAGACGATCCCCGCCTTCGCCAAGTGCCATATTCAGCACGCCGCCCGCCGTGAAGGCCAGCGTAGCGCTGTTTTTCCAGATAAAATAAATGCCGAACAATGCCATATAAGCCCCGCACAGGGAGTAGAACAAATATTTTAACCCGGCCATAATGGCTTCCCTGCTGCCGCCGTGCAGCACAAGCGGCATGGAAGTGAGGGTCAGCATCTCGAAGAACAGATAGAAGGTGATCAGATTCCCGGCAAAGCAGAGGGCGTTCAGCACGCCGAATACAATCAGATAGAATCCGTAATAACGTTTTTCCTTCGACTCATGCTGCATATAGGCAAAAGAAAAGAATCCGGCACACACAAATACAATCAGCGTCAACACCGCGAACAACACACCGGCCTCGTCGATATGAAAACAGACAGGCAGCGATGCGGTGAGATGAAAAAGCGTGAAGGTCATATCATAGGCCCGGGTCAGCGCGCCGACGACCAGCACGGCCGTCAGAAGGTAAGCCGCGCCCACCGTCGGGAGCAGCCGTGTCCTGGCGATGTTCTTTTCGGGCAGGATCAGCAGGAGGACGCCTGCCAGTATCGGTACAAATACAGATAAAAGAATGAGATACATATCGTTACCCCTCTCTGGTAATTTTCCTTAGGAAAACATGGATAACCCCTGCCGGATCATATCAACCACCGGCTGGGAGCTGATGCCCAGGATCACGTTCAACAGGATAAAGGCAATTAAGGTCACGGCGTACACCCGCATTTTGGCAAATGTAATGCTCGGGTAGGCGCTGTAGCCTACCGGCGTGTAGATGCGGATCACGGTCTTCATAAAGTAGATCGCGTTCAGGATCGTGCTGATCCCCAGAACGATCAGGGCAGGCAGCATTTTCGTATGGTTCTGCACGGCGGCCTGGGCGAACAGCAGCTTGCTGATAAAGCCGGAAAAGAGCGGCACGCCCACCATGGAAAGGGACCCTACCGTGAACGCTGCGCCGGCCCATTTGTTGCGGTAGGCCGCTCCGGTCAGCTCGATAAACTTGCGGCTGCCGCCGGAGACGTCCGTCAGGCCGATGGCGGCGATAAACAGAAGCGACTTGGTGGCGGCGTGGGACAGGATATGGAAGACACTGGCAGTCATGCCGGCTTCCGTGCCCATGCCGAAGCCCATGTAAATATAGCCGATCTGGGCCACCGAGGAGTAGGCGATCATCCGGCGGACATCGTTTTCCTTGATGGCGCTTAAGGAGCCGAAGACCATGCCCATCAGGCCGAAGACGAAGAGCACGTCGATGATTCTCGTATCGTGGTAAATATCAAAACCGATCACCCGGTAGATGATCTTGATCAGCAGAAAAATATACCCTTTGGACACCAGACTGGAGAGAATGGCGGCGGAGGATACGGTGGAATAGCCGTAGGCGTCCGGCAGCCAGGCGTGGAACGGGAACAGTGCGCTCTTGATGCAGATACCCACCGACATCAGCACGATCGACACGATCAGAGGGATCACATACGCATCGTTTGCGGCGATCTGCGCCACGGACTGCCGGATATTGCTCATGAGCAGATGGCCGGTCAGGTCGTAGAGCATACACAGCCCCAGAAGCAGCAGGCCGGAACCTAAGAGACTCATGATCATATAGCGGACGGCGGCCTCGATGGTGCGCCCGTTCTGCCTGATCATGATCAGGCCGCAGGCGGAGATGGTGTTGATCTCCACGAAGACATAGGCCGTAAACATATCGTTGGTGTAGACGAGCGCCAGCAGGGAGCTGAGCAGCAGGTCCGTCAGCACGTAGTAGAGATACGTCTTCCCCGCTTCCACCTCTTCCAGCAACTTGTGTCTGCCGCCTAACAGGGACAGAAGCATGATCACGCAGAAGAAAAGCGCCGTCAGGGCTTCCAGTACACCGGCGCGGATCTCGTTGCCCCAGGGGGCAGGAAATTTGCCCATCACGTAGACGAAGGATTCCCCGGTCTCCAGCGTGTAGAGCAGTGTGGCTCCGTTTAAGAAAGTGACGATCACTAGCAGCCCGGTATTGATCCGCAGGGCGGCTTTGTCCTTGAAGCCGGAGCTGATGATCCCCGCGAAAAGACACAGGATAATGGAAAAACAGGGAAAGTTCTGTACAAAATCCATCTTACAGACCCTCCTTTTTCAGCTGTCTTGAGATCTCGTCCAAGTCCAGGGTATGATAACGACGGTAAAGCCGGATCGTCAGGGCAAGCATCAGGGCGGACACGGACACCGATACCACGATACCCGTCAGCACAAGGCCGCTGGGAATGGGATTGATGTAAGCTTCCACGTCCTGCACGCCGCCCGTGATAATGGGGGCTACCCGCCCGGCGATATACCCTTTTTCCGCCAGAAAAAGATAGACTGCCGTATCCATGATATTGAGGCCGATGATCTTCTTGATCAGATTCGGCTGCAGGAGCAGATTGCCGAATCCGATGCCGAACAGGAGCATGGCAACCGCCTCGCCGTAATTGATAAGTAAATTGGGACCCATTTTCTCCTATAGCCCTCCTCTTCTGAATAATGCATAGAAAGCATACATGGTGCAGGCAACCTCTAAGCCCACGCAGAAGTTGATGGGCAGGATGATGCCGCTGCTTAGAATATGCCCCGGAATGCCGAGCGGAATATGATTCTCGATGCCGTTTGCCCCGGTCACATAGAAATAAGTGCCGATCAGGCCGTACATGCAAAGAGCGGTGATCTTCGCGATCTTATAGATATGCTCGTCGAAGAATCGCTGCGTCTTATGGAAGCCGAAGGCGCTGGTATAGAGGATCAGTCCCGCACCGATGATGGCGCCGCCGGAGAAACCGCCGCCCGGCGACAGATGGCCGTTTAAGATAATATAGATACCGAAAATAAAGATGATCGGTGTGAGCACAAAGGCGGTACCCTGCAGAATGGCATCGTTTTTCGGCTCAAAACGGCGGTCGCTCATGGCCTCCTGCTTCTTTAAGATCGCATCGTCCACCATCAGCAGGATCATCACACAGCAGGTAGCGATAAAGAGTACGTTGGTCTCACCGAAGGTATCGAAGGCCCTGTAAGTGAGGATCATGCCGGACACGATGTTGAGCGCGCCCGTCTCCTGCAGCCCGTCCTCGATGTAACGCTCGGAAACCACGTTGTTGACCGGGTTATCCGCATTGCCGCTGGGCGGCAGGTAGGACACCGTCACCAACAGGACGCCTACCAGGGCGATACAGAAGAGAACCGCGCTGGCGGTGTAGATCTTATGAAAAAGCCGTGCCAGTGTATTGGCCTCAGGATCGTACACCTTATCACGGCGCATCTGCGCTTCCCGCATACGCTCGATGATCGTCTCACTGGGAAGGACCTTTTCCTCCTGGGCCTGCATCTCCACCCTGCCCAGATAAGGATCCTTGCTGCCGGACAGCCATCCGAAAAAGCGTCCGGCCATTGTCTTGTCGTATTCTTCGTTTGGTTTTCGCCTACTCATGCGCCGTTTCCGCCTTTCCGTTTCTTTGTGCCGTCTCTGCTGTCTTCTCGTTCTCGATACGGATCGCCTGGATCTTCTTAAGCGTGGCGAAGAAGAGGATACTGGTCACGCCCGCGCCCACGGCCGCTTCCGTGATGGCCAGATCCGGAGATTCCAGACAGACCCAGAGAATGGACATGATCAGGCTGTAGGACATATAGATCAGGATGGAGTTTAGCAGGTTGCGCGAAAAGCTGACGGAGATCGCGCACACCACCAGAAAGCCCAGCAGTATCGATTGGAAAATGGTCATTTGGTTTCGCCTCCTGTTGAAAATGCATGATCAGCCTGGCCGTTTTGCTGTAAGTCTGCTTCTTCCGGCTTTGCACAGGCCAGCTCCTGTTCCAGTGTTTTTAACTCCGGGTAGACCGTGCAGTGCGCGCCCAGATTCTCATTGGTCGCCACCTCCAGCCTCGCCAGCACGTGGGAGGATACCGGGGAAGCAAGCCACAGGAATACGACGATCAAAAGCAGCTTCAGAGTGGTATAATTCCACCCGGAGAAGATCATCAGCCCGATCATACAGGAACTGATGCCCAGTGTATCGCCCATGGCCGTGGCATGCATCCTGTTCAACACATACCGGAAATGAAAAACGCCGAATATTTCCGTAAAAAAGATTACCAGTCCGATCAGCAGGAACAGACATCCCGCGATCAGACGCAGCCATTCAAAAACTCCCATCAGACTTACCTCCTTCCGTTTCATCCTCCGGATGCTCTGCCTTGTGCCGTTTCTCCTCATAGATACCGATGTATACTTTGGAAAGAACGACCACGGACAGGAAACTGATCATGGCGTAGATCAGACAGATATCCACCAGATACCCTTCATCCAGCATCAGCGCCAGAATGGCGATCATCACCATCACCATGGTGCCCATCATATTGACCGAGACGAGACGGTCCGCAATGCGCGGCCCCCTGACGGCACGGATCAGACAGGGAAAAAGCATGACGGCCAGAATGACCAGTATTGTAATATAGAGATTGTGGTACAGCATTTTGTCCCTCCGTTTTAGTTCGCCATACGAGATTTGCATTGTGAATTTACTCGAGTTAATTCACATTGTGAATTTACTCATGTTATACTTTCAATTCTCTCCAATAGTTTCACGAATATGGATGAATCTATGCCTGCCGCCAGATCTTTGTCCAGACAGTGAACGGTATACTCGTCGTCTTTGAGACTGACGGTGATGGTGCCGGGGGTCAGGGTAATGGAATTGGCCAGGAGCACTCTGGCGAAGGTCGATGTGAGATTCGTCTTAAAATGGATCACTACCGGCTCGATCTCATACCTGGAAGAATAGATCATCTTAAAGACTGCCATATTTGCTTTCAGGATCTCTGTTACCAGAACGAAGATATAGTGGACCAGCAGGAAGATACGCTTGCACAGCCGGATATCATCGCCTGGCTTATAGCCCAGGAACCGGCAGAAAAACCAGTAGATCAGCCCGGACACCACGACGCCGAAGGCGGCGATCTCCAGGGTGAACTGCCCGTTGAAAATGATCCATATCAGAAAAAATATAAGGTACATCAGTACAGCTCCTTCACATAGATTTCTTGCACAGATCCCCGTGGATTTGCATAAACATTCCGTAGCTTGTCCTGTTTCTTCTTATTAAAAGGGTGAAACAGATCAGCCTTTGCAATTATGGATCCATCCGTGGAAAATGTCAAGAGGGGGAGGGGATAAGAAAATGTAAAAGTTTGTTGGGAACAATTTTGCTTTACATGATTTTGATGTGGAAACGGGAGCGCTGACATGGAATTTGTGCATCAGGTATGATATGCTTATCATAACAATACAAAGCATTATAACAAAGAAGATGAATGTATGATTGAGAAAAGAAAGGAGCATCCGCATGATCTTATCTGATAAAACGATTCTGTCATTACTGCAAGAAGGGACACTGTCCATATCGCCGCTTCAGGAGAACCAGATTCAGCCGGCCAGCGTAGACATAAGGCTTGGAGACACTTTCAGCGTTGTGGAGGATTCTTCCGCGGCGATCCTTACACTCTCACAGGAAATGGTCTACAAGGAAATACATGCAGACAGATACCTTCTTTTACCGGGGCAGTTTGTTCTGGCGACGACCATGGAATATATCAGTCTTCCCGATCATCTGACGGCGTTTGTGGAGGGGCGCAGTTCCCTTGGGCGTATGGGATTGTTTATTCAAAATGCCGGCTGGGTCGATCCGGGGTTTTCCGGGGAGATTACGCTGGAGCTATTTAATGCGAACCGCTGCGCCATCGAATTACAGGCCGGCCGCAGGATAGGACAGCTGGTATTTGCGCGGATGGATCAGGCCGCCCTGCATCCTTACCGCGGTAAATATCAGGGTCAGCGAGGCGCGACGGGGTCGAGGGTATATCTGGATGAGGAAGTTGTCTGAGAAAGAGCTTTGAGTGCACGATATCAATTTATGAATAGGATCCAGTATCAAAATGAGCAGAAAAATAAAATTCATTCTTCAAACCATATGGAACGACAACAGGAAGCTGCTTGTGCTCTCGGCCGTGCAGCTTCCGTTACAGGTATTCTTACCATGGCTGCAGATCTTTTTGACGCGGACGCTAGTGACAGGGATCGAGAGACAGGATCCCCTCTACCGGTATGCGGCGGAGGTTGGCAGCATTTTTTTACTGTAGATGGGAGTCAATTCCATGAAGGAGTGGGCGGCGGCCACTGCCGAGTGGGAGAATAAGCTGTTGGTACACAGCCTGTTGGCGCCCATGGATGAGAAAACTCTGACCACGGCATATGCGAATGTGGAAGGGGCGGCAGGGCAGCAGGGCAGCAGGTCAGGCAGCGGGCGCTGCATGCGGTATATGCCTTCGGACAGTCTGTGGTGACGCGGGGCGTTTCTTTCCTGGTAAACCTGTGCGGGCTTCTGTTCTACGGGCTGACCATCGGCAGGTGTGACCCGGCGATCCTGGCAGTGGTGACGATGACGACCTGCGGCGGCTATCTGGCTACCGTGCTGCTTCGGCGATGCGAGCAGCGGCAGAAGGAAACCCTTGTGGACTGCGACAGGAAGATGAATTATCTGGAAAATGAGGGGCAGTCCCTGCAGGCGGCAAGAGAGCTTCGGATTTACGACATGGCGGGTCTGTTTTCCGGACTGTACCGGAGCAGTATGGAACGCCGGACAAGGAGCACGGACAGGATCGCCCACGTAAAGGCGCTGGTGTGCAGCGGGGAGAGCCTGCTGGCGTTTATCAGAAGCTTTGTCACTTATTTTTACCTGATCCATCTGGCGGTCGCCGGGCGGATCGCGATTGGGGATCTGGTACTAATGACAGGCATGGTGGCCGGGCTGTCCGTCTGGATGCGGGGGCTGATCGGGGATGCCGGGGAATTAAAACGTCTGGGGCTTTATCTGGACGACTATTTTGCGTGGCTGGATCTGGGGGACGACGGGCAGACGTCGAAAAAGAGAGAGGAAGAGATAAACCATGAAGACGCGCCGTCTCTGACTTTCGAGCATGTAAGTTTTTGCTATGAAGGCGCACAGGAGGACACCCTGCGCGACATCACGCTTACGGTCAGGGCGGGGGAGAAGCTGGCCATCGTGGGCCAAAACGGCGCCGGCAAGACGACGCTGGTGAAGCTGCTTTCCGGGCTGTACCGGCCGTGTCGCGGCAGGATCCTTTTGGACGGAAAGGACATCACAGATTACAGTGACGAGGCTTATTTCGCCGGGCTGGCGGTGGTGTTTCAGGATATCCAGCTTTTGCCGGTGAGCATGGTGGAGAATGTGTCTTCCCATATCCGGGCTAAAACGGATATGCAGAGGGTAATGTTAAGTCTGGAACAGGCGGGGATTGGTGAGAGGGTGCGGAAACTGCCTGCAGGGACGGACACCTGCCTGCAACGGTCGGCCAGGGAAGACGCTGTGGAGCTGTCGGGAGGCGAGCAGCAGAAGACGATGCTTGCCAAGGCACTCTATAAAGGCGGCAGCCTGCTGATCCTGGACGAACCGACGGCAGCCCTTGATCCGATCGCGGAGAATGATATTTACCGGAAATACAGTGAGATGACGCAGGGCGTGACCTCTTTCTTCATTTCCCACCGCCTTGCCAGCACCAGCTTCTGCGACCGGATCATCCTGCTGGACGACGGCCGGATCGCGGAGCAGGGCACCCATGAGGAATTGATGGCGAAGCAGGGGAGCTATTGGGAGATGTTCAACGTACAGAGCCGGTATTATACGGAGGGCGGACGAGATGAGATTTGACAGAGATCTTTTCAAAAAGACGTTCCATAGTTTCCATGAGGTATCTCCATGGCTGTTCCCGGCACTGGCGGGGGAGAATTTCCTGCTGGCAGTGCGGCCATTTATCGTGCTCCATTTCTCGGCGGCCGTGGTGGACGGACTGTACAGGGGCGACGGGGAAGCGCAGGTTCTGCTGCAGGCATTGTGGCTGTCGCTTGGGGTTCTGGCGGCGGAAGCGGCAGGACATATTCTCGGCTGTTATGTGGAAAAGGCCGGGCAGCGGCTTTACGTGGAGCAGATGAAAAAGCAGCTGGAAAAGATGACGACGATGGACTATCAGCTTCTGGAGAGCGGCAGGGGACAGGAGCTGTCTGCCAGTCTGAAACGGGGCCGGTTTCAGCACGGCGATCCTTTTGACAAACTGATCCGGTATACGAGAGACGTGCTGGCCGGCCTGTTTGGCGTGACGGCGGCGCTTGTGTATCTTGCGCGGTTTGCGGCACAGAAGCTGGCCGCAGGGAGCGGTGCGCCGGAAACATTCTTTATGTTTGGCGGCTTTTTGGTGTTGGCGGCCGGGGGCGTACTGCTTACGGTCAAAAACGGGGAACGGCACAACGGTCAGCGTTTTGCCCGGTTCGGAAAGCTGACGGCCCAGAACCGCCTTTACGGATTTTACAGGCAGAATGTTTTTCAGAATTATAAATATGGGAAGGAAGTGCGGATTTTCGACGAGCGTGAACTGATCGTGGAAGAGTTTGGGAAGGTGCAGAGGGCCAACCGTGGTTTTATAAAAGGCATCGGGAAAGACGAGGGGAGTTTCAAGGCGGCAAACTCCGTGGTCAATACATTTTTGAGCGGGATTGCCTGCCTGTATGTGGGTGTGAACGCTTACCATAAGCTGATCAGCGTAGGGAATATCGTGAAGTATTCCGGCGCGGTGGCGCAGTTTTTTACCGGGCTTACCCGGGTGGCGGCGGGTATCGCGGATCTGCGGGGAAATGCGCCGTTTCTGCGGCAGCATTACGAATTCCTGGACTTGGAACCGGAAGAGGCCCGGGGCGGCAGGAAAAGAGTGCTGCCGGCGTCAGCGTCGGTGGAGCTTTCCTTCGAGCATGTGTATTTCCGGTATCCGGGGACGGAAGCGTGGACGCTTCAGGATGTGAGCTTCCGGGTCTCGCAGGGCGACCATATTGCCATGGTGGGGCAGAACGGTTCCGGCAAGACCACCTGCATACGGCTTCTGCTGCGGCTGTACCGGCCGGAGAAAGGCGTGATCCGTTTAAACGGGGTTGACATTCAGGAGTATGACATAAAAGAGTACTGGCGGCTGCTGTCCGTGGTCTTCCAGGATTTCAAGCTGTTTTCCTTCCGGCTCTGGCAGAACATCGCAGGCAGCGGCGCAAAGAGGGAAGAGGCGGTTTGGAAAGCGCTGGAGGATCTGGGGATGGCGCAGCGGGTCAGGGAAATGTATGCCGGTATGGATTCTTATCTGTACCGGGAGTACGACGAGCAGGGAATCCTGCTCTCCGGCGGCGAGGCGCAGAAGCTGGCGATCGCGAAGGCGCTGTATAAGGATGCGCCTGTCTTTGTCATGGATGAACCTTCGGCCGCTCTTGATCCGGTGTCGGAGGCGCAGCTGTATGAGAAGACCAACACGCTTTTGGGGGAAAAGACGATGATCTTCATATCCCATCGTCTTTCAAGCTGCTGCTTTTGTGACAGGATCCTGGTGCTGAAAGACGGCGTCTTGTTGGAGGAGGGCAGCCATGAACAGCTGCTTCAGCTAGGCGGCGAGTATCAGAAGCTGTGGGAGGCCCAGGCGGGGTATTATCAGTCGGCGTGAATTATAGTAAAAGAAATTTCTAATGTCGTTTACTATCAGCCGGTGCTATTTTGCAGCAGTTCAGGCCGGGGATTTACACTTGCTGCAAATAGACTTTGCTTTGGCAATGTCCGTGAGAAGGTGTAAATTGGGCCAGGAGGGAATCCGGATCGGTTTCTTGAAATGTGACGGATCGTATGTTAGGATAAAATAGTGAAATAACCTGCGTAAGTGTGTGAAGCGAGAGGAATGACAGGAGAAGAAAACATATGAAGCAATTAAAATATCTGGTAATCGGGGCAGGAGGTACGGGCGGCAGTATCGGCGCTTATATGACAAAGGCGGGCAAGGATGTGACGCTGATCGCGCGCGGCGAGCATCTTAAGCAGATGCAGGCGCATGGGCTGCGGATGGAGACGCCGACTAAAGGAAAGGATACGGTGCAGCCGGTTAAGGCGGCGGATATGGAGCATTATGCGGAGACGCCGGACATTATTTTTGTCTGTGTGAAGGGCTATTCACTGGAGGATACGATTCCCTTTATCAGACGGATCGCAGGGCCGGATACGATCGTGATCCCGATCCTGAATATTTATGGGACGGGCGGCCGGATGCAGGAACAGCTGCCCGGGCTGCTGGTGACGGATGGCTGTATCTATATAGCGGGGGAGATCAAAGAGCCGGGAACGATCCTGCTGCGGGGCGATATCTTCCGTATCGTATACGGGGTGAGGAAGCCGGAGGAACTTCGGCCGGAGTTGTTTACGGTGGCGCAGGATCTGAAGGAAAGCGGTATTGACGGTGTGCTCTCGGACAACATCAGGCGGGATGCACTGCAGAAATTCGCATATGTGTCGCCGATGGCGGCCTGCGGCCTGTACTATCATGTGTCGGCCGGAGCGGTGCAGAAGACCGGGGATCCCCGGGATACGTTTGTGAAGCTGATGAGGGAGATCGACGCGTTGGCAGTGGCCATGGATGTACCGTTTCTGGTGGATATTGTGGCAACGAACCTGCGGATCCTTGATACACTCAACCCCGAAGCGAGTACTTCCATGCAGCGGGATGTCTATGCGGGTAAGCGATCGGAGATTGACGGCCTGATCTATGAGGTGGTGCGGATGGGACAGCGGTACGGTGTGCCGGTCCCGACCTATGAGATGATAGCGAAGAAGGCGCAGGCGGATGGATTGCGTTAATGCAGATCTGCGGGAAGGGATGGAAGCGATTTATGGAGAAGAAGTTTAAGGAGAAGTATTTGGCAGGAGAGGTCGCATTCGAGGAGATTGACGATTACAGCCAGGAGTGGGGTTTTAGCGACGAGCCGGTGACGCTCCGGGAGTATCTGGGTCTGAACGCCGAGGAGGAGGACGCCTGGGTGAGTATCGGAGACGAGGCGCTTCGGGAACTGTTGGACCGGCAGAAATAAAGGCTTGTATCTCAATGTAATGTAGCATACAATAAGTGCAAAGGATTTCGGGAAGAGGTAAGAATGGAACATTATATTACGGAGATTGCTATTCAACAATTAAGACATTTATCTGATATCACGATTTCACGATTTCACTGAATCCCGATACGAGGCAGCATTTGATCATTACGGGTAAGAATGGGTCTGGGAAGACGTCTTTGCTTTTTGGGTTACGTAATTGGCTGCGGGCTATAAATGATGGACATTTCAAGACTTTGGTGGAAGAGAAAATTCCCACATTGCGGAAAGTAGAAAAGAGATTAAGTTGTGAATGTACAATAGAAAAAAGAGCACAACTTGAGCAGCAGTATGAGAATTTGATGCTGTATGTGAGAGCCTACGCAAATGGTATACAGGTTTCCTTCAGTAACTATGCGGAACTGGAATATATGTATAAGCATGGTGACTTTATAACAGCTTATTTTGCAGCGAACAGAAAAACACAGATTACCCGTTCAAAGGGAGCGGAGGATGTCAAACTGAACGATGTTTATGAAGTTGATTCCGATCCCGGGGAATCCCTGCATAGATATATGGTACATCTCAAAACACAACAGGCGTATGCGCGCAACGAAGGCGATACAGTGATCGTAGACAGGATTCAGGCATGGTTTGACCGATTTGTGGATGCGCTGCGTATCTTATTGGATGACGACACAGTAACCCTTGAATATGATTATAAAGAATATGATTTTAAGATCCATGAATCCGGCAGGCTGCCGTTTGGCTTTGATGAACTTTCAGACGGATATTCGTCTGTGATTCATATTGTGTCGGATCTGATCTTGAGGATGGACAGGAACTGGCTTTTGGGAGACAGGCTCAGCCAATATGATATAGAAGGTATTGCGCTGATCGATGAAGTGGAAACACATCTGCATATTGAACTGCAGAAGAAGATCATGCCTTTTTTGACTAAATTTTTCCCGCGGATTCAGTTTATTGTTACGACCCATTCACCGTATATCCTGAATTCTATTTCCAATGCGAAGGTGTTTGATTTAGAGCGGTGTATTGAACTGGAGAATTTATCACTGTATTCATCAGAGGGGCTTGCGGAAGAGTATTTTGGAGCAGATGATTATTCGGATGAATTGAAGGACAAGATTGACCGGTATCAGGTATTAAAGGAGAGAAAAGATCTGACGGAACGGGAGCGTGCAGAGAGAGCGAAGCTCCGGAGCGAATTGCGGAGTATCCCGCAGGGGTTGGCGCAGGAGGCAGCCGATAAGTTTCATGACATAGAAGGAAAGCCTTTATGATAAAAATCACTCGGAGAACTACGGAAAAATCACAAAAAGCAATCGATTCACTGCAAAAGGCAAGAGAAAGGCATCAATCCTATAATACACCGGAAGTAAATGCTGCATTAAGAGAGATGTTCTATGGAAAATGTTATCTTTGTGAAAATAAACAGATCACTTTATATCAGATCGAGCACTTAATTCCACATCGAGGGAATGCAGAACTAAAGTATGACTGGAACAATCTTTTTCTTGCCTGTGGACATTGCAACAATACGAAACTTGATAAATACGAGCCGATTATTGACTGTACGCAGGAGAATGTCGAGGAGAAGATTGCTTTTCAAAAAAAAGGATATTTTGGATCGGATGAAGAATTAGCGTTTGATATGCTGGATTTTGAGGCAGCAACACAAAATACGGTTAAACTTCTGCAGGAAGTTTATTATGGATCAACGCCGCAGAAAAAAATGGAGGCCACAATATTACGGAGGCTTTTGAGAAAAGAACTTGCTGAATTTAAAGAGTATGTTCGGGAGTATCAGGAAGCTGAGAAGGAAGAAAAAGAGGACTTCAGGTGTCTCATAAAGCAGTGTCTACAAGACAGTTCGCCATTTGCAGCGTTTAAGAGGTGGTTGATCAGGGATCACAAAGAGACTTATCCGGAACTATATGCGTATATCAGTACATAAGATTAGTACCTAAAAGAAAGCGGCCAGTAACTTTCATATTGACTGCTTTCTTTTAGGTTACCGTAAAATATGCTTAGAGGATTCGTCACTGCTCATGCCGCCGCAACCCTATTACAGACAGGCCGCAGAACAGCACCGCATAGCAGACGCAGGAAACCGCAAAGAGCTTAAGGTCAATCGTCATCTGCGGATTATTGGCGCGCATTCCCACGCTGTATAAGGAGTAAGGATAGAATAGCCCGGCTCCTTTGTTGACGATCAGCATACCGCCGATGCCGCCTACCAGGCCGATGCCGATGGGAACCGCGAAGGAGCGGATCACCATGGAGAGGGCAAGCTGCAGACAGCAGATCACGATGCCGCCCAGGATGCCGCAGAGAAACCATTCTGGAGCCTGGGGCGGAAAGTCCGTCTCCAGACGGCACAGCTTTCCACACAGAAAATACAGGATAAAGATCCAGATATTTCCCAGAATAACGACTTTTACCGCCTGGAAGAGCTTGCCGAGATAAAGGCAGAGCAGCGGCACCGGTGCGGTCAGAAAGGCGTTCCAGTTGGTCCGCAGGTGTTCCAGACGCCAGAGGTAGGAACAGACGGTGCCGATCAGCGCAGGCATAAAGAAAAAGCACAGAAACAGGGAATGCTGTGACCAGAGGCTGAACCACTCGTTTTGCAGGATTCCCTGATTCCCCAGGTAATTGCCGGTGCCGAAGAAGGCAGATATAAGGGGCAGGATAAGGAAGGTCAGCCACACGGGGCTTCGCTTTAGTTTCAGGCCTTCGGCTTTGATGGTTCGAATTAAGGATGAATGCATAGTTTCGACTTCCTTTCGTTTGAATCTGATTGTTGTTTTGCAGATCGATTTGGGGTATTTGACTGCGGTTATGCACATTTTTATATTTTATCATGTTATGGAAAATGACCTGGCACGGCTCAATTCTCCCGGCGGGTGAACAGTACCCGTCCCGCCGCATAGAAAAGCACAAACCATACGAAGATCATGCCGACAGCGGCCAGTTCTACCGGGGAATATTCGCGGTAATAATAAGTCGCCTGTCTGGTCCTGGCATCCCAATCCATCATGACCAATGCAGAGTTGAGATTACCGCCCCAGGGGAGAAAAGAGTACATCTTGACAAACATCAGCAGGAGCCCCAGCAGGGAACCGCACAGGCCTGTCACCAGAGGGATCATCTGGTTGGCAAACAGCATGGAGAGCGCCAGCTGCATCAGGAAGAGGGCGCTGTTGCTGGCCAGTTTCAGGCCGTAGGACAGCAGATAATATGTGATATCCGGACTGCCCTGATAGCCGATCGCGTACCCAAGCAGGATAAAAAGGGCGTACTGCGCGGCAAACGTGACGGCGATGATGAGCAGACCACAGACTGCTTTGGCGTGATAGAGACTGCCGGGTTTTCGCAGGGTTTCCAGTTGTTTGTACATACAGCCTTTGTGCTCGATGTCGGCAAGCCGGGAAGCCAGCATGGCCATAACGGGCGGAACCATGACCGCATCCAGTATGGGAATAGAGTAGAGCAGAGACAGGAACCCCTGGGCCTGCTCCGACGGCGTGGGATCATGAAATGCCCACAGTCCCCATAGAAATTGCGCGGCCAGAAAAGCCGCCATTGTCAGGCCGACCTTCCTTCTTCTGATCTTATAGAATTCCAACTGCAGTGTTCTCATAGACTCGTCTCCTTTCCGGTCAGTGACAGGAAGATATCTTCCAGACTCTTCTCTCTCTTTTCAATGCGATAAAGCGGAATGTTCTGTTCGCAGATCTGTCGGCAGAGGGCAGCGGTGCGCTCATCATCGATCATGGGCATCAACAGATAATCGTCTTCCTTTGCCGCTTCCAGTCCGTTGCGGCGAAGCAGCGACAGCGTATCGGTCGGGCGTCCGGTGCGCAGGGCAATCTGCTGTCTGGCGTGAGCGTGCAGTGCCTCCAGTGTATCCTGGAAAACCATCTGCCCCTTGCGGATAATACCCACATGGTCGGCCATCTGGTCGATCTCGCCAAGCAGATGGGAGGAGACCACCACGGTGATGCCGTATTCGGAGGGCAGTGAGCAGATCAGTTCCCGCATCTCCTGAATGCCGGACGGATCCAGGCCGTTGGTGGGTTCGTCCAGGATCAGCAGTTTGGGAAAGCCGAGAAGCGCCGAGGCCAGACCGAGACGCTGCTTCATGCCGAGGGAATAATGATTGACCTTCTTCCTTCGGGCCTCTTCCAGTCGGACGATCTTCAGCACTTTATCGATGTCCGCTTCCGGGCAGCCCTTCAGCGTCTGCAGGATGTGCAGGTTCTCCTCGCCGGTCAGATGGCCGTAATAGCTGGGCGATTCGATCAGAGAGCCGGTCATGGACAAAAGGCGGATGCGGTTTCGCGTATTCACAGACGTGCCGAAGAGCGTAATGGAGCCGTCGGTCGGCCTCGCCAGTCCGAGGATCATCTTCAAGGTGGTGGACTTACCGGCGCCGTTTGGCCCCAGGAAGCCGTAGATGGCGCCCTGCGGCACCTGCATGTGCAGGGAATCGACACAGCGGACACCGCCATATTGTTTGGTAAGATTTTTTGTTTCGATCAGATTCTGTGTTTTCATAGAACGTCTCCTTTTTGCGGATTTAGATCGGCACTGAAATTTCCGATACCATAAAGTGAGCATAGACAAGGCGCCTTACACGTCGATGAAGACTACCTTACATTTACATTAAGATTGTGCGGGCGCTGTTTCGAAGAGAGAAAAAAGAGTGTATAATTATGATGCACGTAGAGGTAAGTGTGGAAATAAATTTCCGAACTCTTTATTGGGGTGTAAAATATGAATCTGTATGAACATAAGATCATGATCGTGGACGACGAACCGGCGCTGCGGAGAATGGTGGTCGGTTTCCTGAAGAAAGAAGGATTCGCACAGGTAGTGACGGCGGGCAGCTGCCGGGAAGCAAGAATGGTATTTGGACGGGAGCATCCGCATCTGATCCTGATGGATGTGATGTTGCCGGACGGGGACGGATTTCTGCTGCTGCAGGAACTGCATGCGGAGTCGGAAGTGCCGGTGATCTTCCTGTCTGCCAGGGATGAGGACGAGAACAGGCTGCGGGGATTGGGACTGGGTGCGGACGACTATGTGACGAAACCCTTTCTGCCGCGGGAACTGGCGCTGCGGATTGCAGCAGTGATGAAACGGGTTTACCGGGTTAAGGAGGATCAGGGAGATAAAAAAGTGATCGCACTTGGCGACTGCCAGATCGACCTGCGAAGCGGCGTGATCCGCAGGCAGGCTGGCGGGCCAGGGGCTTCGCAGCGGCAGACCGCAACCGAAGAAGAGCAGGTACAGATAACCGGTATGCAGGCCGGAACGGACAGGGATGAGCCGGATTCTTTACAGGAAGCGGAAGTAACACTGACTGCCAAGGAGTACGCCATCGTGGAGAAGCTGGCAGCCAACAGGGGCCAGATCGTGACTATCGATGCGCTGTGCGAGGCAGTATGGAAAGATGGCAACTACGGGTATGAGAATACCCTGATCGTGCATATCAGACGGCTGCGGGAGAAGCTGGAACAGGACGCTTCCCACCCGAGGCACTTACTGACCGTGCGCGGGCTGGGATATAAGCTGGTATGAAAATGATTGTTACGATGAGCAGCCGGAAGCTGTGAATAGTGACGAATGATCTGTAAAGAGACGACCAGAAATCTGTGATGCTTCGGAATGGGGGAGAAAGGATGAAAAAATCAGCTTTGCGGTTGAGACCGGTCAATCTTCGTATGCTTTCCTACAGTGTATTTACGTTTGTAATGATTGCCTGGCTGACGCTGGCGGTCAATCTTGTTCTTTTCTTTCTGCTTGCACTGCGGTATCATCAGTATATGCCGGAATACATTACAGGCGAGGAAGTGATGGGGGCATTGACGCAGACCGGCCAGGATTATGTGCTGCATGAGGCGATGCAGGAAAGACTGGATGAGCTGGGGCAGTGGGCCATGCTCCTTAACGAAGAGGGCGAGGTGATCTGGTCTTATGAGAAACCGGCAGAGATCAGGGATTCTTTTACCAGATCTGAGATTGCCCGTATGAGCAAGTGGTATCTGGAAGACTATCCGGTGTATATGAGAGTGTGGGACGACAGGATCATGGTGGTCGGTACTCCCAGATATTCCATGTGGAAATATAACATAGAATTTCCGATATCCTGGATAGAATACTGTAAGCGGATCTGGTACTGGCTGCTGTTGTTTGACTTCCTGTGGATCCTGGCACTGGCGGTGGTCTTTACCAGACGCTTTTTAAGAAGCAGGGAAGCCGCGCGGATAGAATGGATCGCCGGCATTTCCCACGATATCCGCACACCGCTTTCCGTTGCGCTTGGGTATGCGGACACGCTGGAGAGCAGTGACAGGCTGATGGAGGATGAACGGCAGCAGGCGGCAGTGATCAGGCATCAGTGTCTGGTGATGAAAGAACTGGTGGAAGATCTGAATCTGACTTCCAGGCTGGAATATTCCATGCAGGCGCTTGGAAAAGAGGAGGTTCACCCGGCGGCGGTGCTGCGGGAAGTGGCGGCAGGCTTTCTGGACGACGCGGAGGAGGGAACACTGGAGATTGAGATGGATATTGACAGGCAGGCGGAAGAGATTGTTCTGATGGCAGACCGGAAACTTCTTGTGAGGGCGCTGCGCAATCTCTTTCACAACAGCCTGCGTCACAGCGAACAGGCGGGCGCGGCGGCAATCAGACTCAGTCTGCGGGATGAGAAGTATAGGTGCTGCATTACCTTTTCCGATAACGGGATCGGTTATTCCCGGGAAATGCTCCGCCGGCTGAACGGAAGACGGCGGAAACGACCGGCGCAGAACATACGGGGCCTGGGAATCGTCTGCAAGATCGTACAGGCGCACGGAGGGAAGATCTTCTTCGGTAACGGGGAGGAAGGAGGGAGTTTCTGTGAGATGCGGTTTCGGAAGCGGTAGTGAGCTGTGGCAGGATTGCCACAGCTCTTTTGATACGTGGGTTTAATGGACAGGTCAATCCTGTCCGTTTTTGTTCTGCAGGGCAGCTTCCACAAAGCCCTTAAATAACGGATGTGGCCTGTTGGGCCTTGACTTCAGTTCCGGATGTGCCTGGGTCGCGATAAAGAACGGATGCTCCGGCAGTTCGCACATCTCTACGATGCGGCCATCGGGAGAAAGTCCCGACAGCTTCATGCCCTTCTCTGTGAGTACCGCACGGTAATCGTTGTTGACCTCATAACGGTGTCTATGCCGCTCATGGATCGTCTCTTCGCCGTACAGTGCATAGGCGCGTGAAGTCTTGTCCAGCACACAGGGATAGGAACCAAGACGCAGAGTACCGCCGATATCCTCAATACCGTTCTGGTCCGGCATCAGGGCGATGACCGGATGGGTGGTGGATGGATTCAACTCTATACTGTGGGCATCATTGTATGCAAGCACATTTCTTGCAAATTCCACGATTGCCAGCTGCATACCGAGACAGAGACCGAGGAAAGGAATCTTGTTCGTTCTCGCGTAGGTGATGGCGTAGATCTTGCCATCGATACCTCTGTCACCGAAACCGCCCGGCACCAGTACGCCGTTTACACCTGATAACAGTTCTTCTACATTGTCCGCTGTCACCGTCTCGGAATCTACCCAGCGGATATTTACCACACAGTGATTGGAGATACCGCCGTGTTTCAGGGCTTCCACCACACTGATATAGGCGTCGTGTAGCTGCGTATACTTACCGACCAGGGCAACGGTCACTTCGCCGGTGGGCGCCCTGAGAGATTCCACCATGGCCGTCCAGTCTGTCAGATCCGGTTCCGGACAGTCCAGCTTCAGGCATTCGCACGCCACTTGGGCCAGATGTTCTTTTTCCATGGCAAGAGGCGCCTCATACAGATGTTCCACATCCAGATTCTGCAGGACCCGGTTGCTGGGCACGTTACAGAACAGGGCGATCTTGTCACGCAACCCCTGGTCTAACGGATGTTCGCTGCGGCAGACGATGATATCCGGCTGGATTCCCATACCCTGCAGTTCCTTGACGCTAGCCTGGGTAGGCTTGGTTTTCATCTCCTGGGAAGCGCTCAGGTAAGGGATCAGCGTCACATGGATTAGGATCGCATTGTCCCGGCCCACTTCGTGCTGGAACTGACGGATGGATTCCAGGAAAGGCTGGCTCTCGATGTCACCTACCGTGCCGCCCACCTCGATAATGGCGATCCGGGTATCCTCATCGGTAAAATTGCGGTAGAAACGGCTTTTGATCTCGTTCGTGATATGCGGAATCACCTGTACCGTGCCGCCGCCGTAATCACCGCGGCGCTCCTTCTGCAGGACGGACCAGTAGACCTTGCCGGTGGTTACGTTGGAGTTCTTGCCCAGATTCTCATCGATGAAACGCTCATAATGCCCAAGATCCAGATCCGTCTCCGTGCCGTCCTCCGTGACAAACACTTCACCGTGCTGGATGGGATTCATGGTACCCGGGTCGATGTTGATATAGGGATCGAATTTCTGCATCGTGACTTTATAGCCCCGTGCCTTTAGTAGTCTTCCTAAAGAAGCAGCCGTGATGCCCTTACCGAGACCGGAGACAACACCGCCTGTTACGAATACATATTTTACTGCCATTCTTTTGTCCATGCCTTTCTGTGAATCTGAATATGGTGTCCTGCTTTTTGTAAAAATATAAAAACATTATACAATGGAAGGAACGGAAAAATCTACTGAGAACTTGAAATTTGTGAAACCGCTTCTGATATTGATAATGATTTCCTTCATTAAATCCGGATTATATAAATTGGCGCTATTTCCGAAGATGTTCTTCTTTTCAAGGGCGAGTTCCACGATTGCGTCGCCGTATTAATAGCCACAAGTTCTTCAATATGCCATCATTATACTTGATTCCCGGAATAATAGCAATAAGGGCGGTTGGTTTATAAGGCTAAGTGCTTTGATGAGAAAATCGCCGGCAAATCTTGCTAAATTTGTAAATAAATTTTATAATTCTTTAATAGTTGTGTCCGCGAATTCATAATTCTCTTATTGATTTATGATTGCGTGTATCTTATATTTTATAGAGGGAGAAAATTTTAAGAGTGAAAAGAGAAAGTGAGGATTCCTCATGGATGATAATTTAAATCAATACGAAGGCGGGCCGGGAGGCCCGGGAGGTAACGGCGGCTCCGGGGGACCGGGCGGCCCAGGACCCGGAGGTCCGGGCGGCAGCGGCAACGATCCGCGCAAGCAGAGTCTGATCATGCTGGCGGTGGCGGCGATCGTCACCCTGTTATGCATCAGTATGTTTATGAAGATGATGACCGGCGCTACGAATCAGGAGATCTCCTATAACGCTTTTATCGATATGATTGCTAAGGAACAGATCGAGAGCGTTACGGTGGAATCCGACCGGGTAGTGATCTATCCGAAAGAGGCGGAGAACAAATCGCCTTTTGCCTATGGTTACGGTTTGGGGACGATGACCTATTATACGGGCAAGATGGAAGACGATGATACGCTGACGAAGCGTCTTCTGGAGAAAAATATCGAGATCAAGAAACCGACTTCCGACAGTTCAAGCATCATCATGACGGTGCTGCTCTATTATGTTCTGCCCATCCTCCTGATGTGGGGATTGATGAGCCTGTTGTTTCGGCGCATGGGCGGCAAGGGCGGCCCCATGGGCGTGGGCAAGAGCACTGCCAAGGCTTATGTGCAGAAGGAGACCGGCATCACATTCAAGGATGTGGCCGGCGAGGACGAGGCCAAAGAGTCTCTGGTGGAAGTCGTGGATTTCCTTCATAATCCTGGCAAATATTCCAAGATCGGCGCCAGACTGCCGAAGGGTGCGCTTTTGGTGGGGCCGCCCGGTACCGGTAAGACGCTGCTTGCCAAGGCGGTGGCGGGAGAGGCGCATGTGCCCTTTTTCTCCCTGTCAGGTTCGGACTTTATCGAATTATACGTAGGCGTGGGTGCATCCCGCGTGCGCGACCTGTTTAAAGAGGCGGAGAAGAATGCTCCCTGTATCGTGTTTATCGACGAGATCGATGCCATCGGCCGCAGCAGGGATTCCAAATACGGCGGCGGTAACGAGGAGCGGGAACAGACACTGAACCAGCTGCTGTCCGAGATGGACGGTTTTGACGGCAAGAAAGGGATCATCATCCTGGCGGCTACCAACAGGCCGGAGATCCTGGATAAGGCGCTTCTGCGTCCGGGCCGTTTTGACCGCCGGATCATTGTGGATAAGCCGGACTTAAAGGGCCGAGTGGAGATCCTGAAAGTGCATGCCAAGGATGTGCGGATGGATGAGACGGTGGATCTGAATGAGATTGCGCTGGCGACTTCCGGCGCGGTGGGCTCCGATCTGGCGAATATGATTAATGAAGCGGCCATCAATGCCGTTAAGACGGGCAGAGAGTATGTGAACCAGAAGGATCTGTTCGACGCGGTGGAGCAGGTGCTTGTCGGGAAAGAGAAGAAAGACCGCATTATGAGCAAGGAGGAGCGCAAGATCGTATCCTATCATGAAGTGGGTCATGCGCTGGTAAGCGCATTGCAGAAGAATTCGGAGCCGGTGCAGAAGATTACCATCGTGCCCAGGACCATGGGGGCGCTTGGCTATGTCATGCATGTGCCGGAGGAAGAGAAATATCTGAACACGGAAGCGGAACTGCGGGAGCGCCTGGTAGGGCTTCTGGGCGGCCGGGCGGCGGAGGAGATCGTCTTTGACACGGTCACCACGGGTGCGGCCAACGATATTGAGCAGGCGACGAGCATTGCCCGCAACATGATCACCCGTTTCGGTATGAGCAAGAAATTCGGCCTGATGGGGCTGGCTACGGTGGAGAGCCAGTATCTGGACGGCAGGGCTTCCCTGACCTGTTCCGACGTGACGGCGGCGGATATCGATACGGAAGTGATGAAGATGCTGCGTGACAGTTACAAGCAGGCGAAGAAGCTGCTCAAGGAAAACCGTGAGATCATGGATAAGCTGGCGGCGCATCTGATCGAGAAAGAGACCATCACCGGTAAGGAATTTATGAAGATCTATCGTAAGGAAAAGGGGATTCCGGAACCGGAAGAGGAAGAAGGAGAGAACGGCAAGGACGGGAAGGATGGCAAGGATACGGCGTCGGCCAGGCAGAACAAGGTGGCAGATGCTCCGGCCATGAGCGAGCGGCCGGTATCCGGTCAGCAGGCGCAGAACTGGAATCCGGCGCCGACCGCGCAGAATCCGGTGCAGGATTGGAATCCGGCATCGCCTGCGCAGAATCCGGTGCAGAACCGGAACCCGCTGCCGCCCATGCAGAATCCTCCGCAGGGTCTGCAAGAAGAGTCGGCAGATCAGCCGGCAGCAGCTCCGAACACTGTGCGGCAGGGGCAGCCGATGGGAACGGAACATGGACCGCAGCAGCCGGCAGGACCGGGATCGCAGGAACCGGCTGCGCAGCCGCAGAAGGAACCGGAGCAGCCGTGGACGCCGCCTCATCAGCCGCGTCCGGAGAACCGGGGCGTATTTTCCCAGGCGCCCGAGCCGCGGGACGACCACAAGCGCTGAGACAGGAAGCAGCCGGACCGGCTTGCATTACTACGGTGTACGGCATAGCAAAAGCAGGTGGAATCAGGAAGAGGCAAAGTCATATCAGCAGCTGACTTTGCCTTATCTTTTCAGAGAGGTTTCTGTGCTCGGGCAGAACTTTTCAAAAACAGATCAAGTCAGGAAATCATGCCATGTTTAATTTTGAAGAAGAACTGAAGAAATTACCGAATTCTCCCGGCGTTTATCTGATGCATGATGCGGGGGATACCATTATCTATGTGGGAAAGGCGGTCAACCTGCACAGCCGGGTGCGCTCCTATTTCCGCAAGATCGTGGGGAGGGGGCCGCAGATCGATAAGATGGTGGAGCAGATCGCCCGTTTTGAATATATCGTGACCGATTCCGAACTGGAAGCGCTGGTCCTGGAGAATAACCTGATTAAGGAGTACAGCCCGAAATACAACACGATGCTCAAGGACGACAAGACGTACCCTTATATCAAGGTCACCATGGGGGAAGAATACCCGCGGATCCTTTTTTCCAGAGAGATGAAAAAAGACCGCTCGAAGTATTTCGGCCCGTATACCAGCGCGGCGGCGGTGAAGGATACGATCGACCTGATGAACAAGCTGTATCAGTTGAAGACATGCAATCGAAAGCTTCCACGGGATATCGGTCTGGAACGTCCCTGCCTGAATTATCATATCAAGCAGTGCCTGGCGCCCTGCCAGGGATATATCGGCAAGGAGGCGTATCGGGAGCGTGTGGAGCAGGCGCTGGATTTCCTGAACGGTAATTATAATCCGCTGTTAAAAGATCTGGAAGATAAAATGGCGCAGGCTTCCGGGAACCTGGAGTTCGAGGAGGCCATCCGCTACAGAGACCTCTATAACAGTGTAAAAAGTGTGGCACAGAAGCAGAAGATCACGGACAGCAACGGGGAGGACAAGGATATCCTGGCACTGGCCAAGGACGAGACGGATGCCGTGGTGCAGGTCTTTTTCGTGCGGGACGGCAAGCTGATCGGCAGGGAACACTTCTATATGACCCATGTGGAAGGGTATGACACGGCGCAGATCCTGCTTGATTTCGTGAAACAGTTTTACGCGGGCACGCCGTTTATCCCGCGGGAACTGATGCTGCAGGAGGAGATCGCGGATCTGGAGATCCTGGAAAAGTGGCTCAGCAGCCGCAAGGGCAGCCGGGTCTATCTGCGGGTGCCGAAGAAGGGGGCCAAGGAGAAGCTTGTGGAACTTGCGGCCCAGAACGCACATCTGGTACTCAGCCAGGATAAGGAGCGGATCAAGCGGGAGGAGGGGCGGACCATCGGCGCAGTGAAGGAGATCGCGGCCCTGCTTAAGCTGGAACACGTGAGCCGCATGGAGGCCTTTGACATCTCCAATATCAGCGGTTTTGCCAATGTCGGTTCTATGGTGGTCTTCGAGAAGGGGAAGGCCAAGCGCAGCGATTATCGCAAATTCCGCATTCAGTCAGTGACCGGGCCGGATGATTATGCCTGCATGAAGGAGGTGCTGACCAGACGGTTCCTGCACGGGATGGAGGAGAAGGAAGAACTGGACAGGAAGGAGATCGGGCATGAGCTTGGAAGCTTCACGAAGTTTCCGGATCTCCTGATGATGGACGGCGGACGGGGACAGGTCAATATCGCGCTGCAGGTGTTGGAAGAGCTGCATCTGGATATTCCTGTCTGCGGTATGGTCAAGGACGACAATCATCGTACCAGGGGACTCTATTACCGGAATGTGGAGATTCCCATCGATACCCACTCGGAAGGGTTTAAGCTGATCACCCGGATTCAGGATGAAGCACATCGCTTTGCCATCGAATACCACCGGTCGCTGCGCTCCAAGGCGCAGGTGAAGTCCGTGCTGGACGAGATTCCCGGCGTGGGGCCGGCCAGACGCAAGGCGTTGATGCGGCATTTCGGTTCCATCAATGAGGTTCGGGAAGCGTCGGTGGAACAGCTGTGCGAGGTGCCGGAGATACCGGAGCATATCGGACGACAGATCCATGCGTTCTTCCGGGCGGACGGAGAGCAGGAGGAGACACAGCCAATGTCGTGAGAGCTTTGTAAAAGAGATTGTGCAATGATAATTAAGTCGAAAAAAATAATGTATGGGATGAATAAAGTTGACTTAAAGTTCATACGATGATATCATCAAGATAAAAGGGGATGAAGAATCAAGCAACCTGTGCTGTGAGGTGATATCATGCGGAGAAAAATAGAAGATCAGTTGCTGCAATGGAAAAAGGAAAGTGCGGGGCGTATGCCTCTGCTGCTCTATGGCGCGAGGCAGGTAGGCAAGACGTTTATTCTCATGGATTTCGGAGAAAAGAATTATGAGAACGTGGTCTATGTCAATCTGGAGACGAATCGTTCCGTGGCGTCTGTCTTTGAGAGTGATATTGTGCCGGGACGGATTCTTACACTGTTGGAGGCGATCGTCGGAGAAGAGATCCATCCCGGGAGAACGCTCTTATTTCTGGATGAGATCCAGTCTTGTGAGAGAGCACTGACAAGTTTGAAATACTTTTGTGAACAGGCGCCGGAATATCACATCGTATCGGCCGGAAGCCTGTTGGGCGTGGCGATCAACAGGCAGCAGTATTCTTTTCCGGTAGGAAAGGTGAAGAGCCTGTCTTTGTATCCATTGGACTTTGAAGAATTTCTGTGGGCGGTGGGAGAGCAGGCACTGGCCGGGGAGATAAGGACCTGTTATAAGGAACACAGTCCGTTGGTGGCCGCTTTGCATGAGAAGGCATTGGAGTTATATCATTATTATCTGATCGTGGGTGGTATGCCGGCCGTAGTCAATGAGTATGTGAACCGGGGCAAGCTGGTGCTTGTGCCAAACGTGCAGCATGAAATTCTGGGCAATTATGTGGCGGATATGGCGAAGTATGCGTCCGCGGAGGAAACGGTCAGGATCCGGGCGGCTTTTCACTCCATTCCTGCCCAGTTGGCCAAGGACAACAGGAAATTTCAGTATAAGGTGGTGCAGAGAGGAGCCAGCAGTTCCATGTTCGGCGCATCCATCGAGTGGCTGGAGCAGTCTGGTATTGTCCTCAAATGCAGGAGGATCCTGCATGGGGAGGAGCCGATCTCTGTCTATGAAGATCTCTCTTCCTTTAAATTATATATGGGTGATGTGGGGCTTTTGGTGGCGCAATCGGGCTTGTCGCAGCAGACGATCCTTTTGGGGGAGGGGAATACCTTTATGGGAGCCGTGACAGAGAACTATCTGGCCGTGCAATTGGTATCGATGGGGTACGGCATATATTATTGGGCGCCTGAGAGCAGTCAGGCAGAACTGGATTTTGTAATCCAGATCAACGGAAATGTGACGGCGATCGAGAGCAAGCGTGGTACGCATAACAGATCAAGGAGCCTTGGCATTTTTATACGGCAATATAAGCCGGACCGGGCGATCCGGTTTTCGGAGGAAAATTTCTACTGCACGGACTCTGTGGAAGCGCTGCCCTTGTATGCGGCATTCTGCCTTGCAGATTCTGTTCATTGCGAACCTTCTGTTTGTATGGTAAAATAGGACAGGAAGCCGCATCTGTATCGAGGCATTCCCGTTCGGCGCATGTGAGCGGTACGGAATCGGTATGAGAACGGCAAGACAGGATACGGGAGGTAAGGAGAGGGTTATGGCGAGCATCAGTTTGACGAAGGTTATCGAGAAATTCAAATGGGAGAATCTGACGCCGGAGATTGATATTTCCAAGATCAGCGTGATCCAGCCGGATATCAACAGGCCGGCTTTGCAGATCGCGGGGTATTTCGAACATTTTGAGACGACAAGGCTGCAGATCGTGGGATTTGTGGAATATTCTTATATGAACTGCATGGAAGAGGAGCGGCAGCGGGAGATCTTCGAGAAGCTGCTCAACAACCCCATTCCAGGCGTCCTGTTCTGCAGGGAGTTACAGCCCAATCCGTTGTTTCGGGAGATTGCGGTGAAATACGGCGTGCCGATCCTGATGAGTAAGAAAGCCACTTCGGCCTGCATGGCGGAAGTGATCCGCTGGCTGAATGTGAAGCTGGCGCCCTGCATTTCCGTACACGGCGTTCTGGTGGATGTGTACGGCGAGGGCGTGCTGATCACGGGCGAGAGCGGCATCGGTAAATCGGAGGCGGCTCTGGAGCTGATCAAGAGAGGACATCGTCTTGTCACGGACGATGTGGTGGAGATCCGAAGAGTCAGCGAGGATACGCTGGTGGGCAGCGCGCCGGATATCACGAAGCACTTTATCGAACTGCGGGGGATCGGTATTGTGGATGTGAAATCGCTGTTCGGTGCGTCCAGTGTCAGGGATACGCAGAATATTGATCTGGTCATCCGCTTGGAGGACTGGGATAAGGACAAAGAATATGACCGTCTCGGTCTGGAGGAGGAGTATACCGAGTATCTGGGCAACAAGGTGGTGTGTCACAACATCCCCATCAGGCCAGGCCGGAATCTGGCCATCATCTGCGAGTCGGCGGCGGTAAACCATCGTCAGAAGAAAATGGGTTATAACGCGGCACAGGAGCTGTATAAACGCGTACAGAAGTCTCTGGCTGCCAGACGGGAAGAAGAACAGAATTAGCGGGATTTCTAATATCGCTAACAATAGAAACCATCAAAATACAAACTACAAACAAGGGGGACAAGAAACATGGCAAATTATGTATTCGGAGTGGATGTAGGCGGAACGACCGTGAAGCTGGGGCTGTTTGACATCAGCGGCAATCTGTTGGATAAGTGGGAGATCCCCACCAGGACGGAGAACGGCGGCGTTCAGATCCTGCCCGATGTGGCGGCCAGCGTACAGGCTAAGATGGAAGAGAAGGCCATCGCGAAAGACGACGTGGCAGGCGTGGGCATCGGGGCGCCCGGTCCGGTGGACGATAACGGTATCATCCATGAGGCAGTGAATCTGGGCTGGCCTGAGATGGATCTGAAGAAAGAGCTGTCGGATCTTCTCGGCGGTATGCATGTGGAAGGCGGCAACGATGCCAACGTGGCTGCGCTGGGAGAGATGTGGAAGGGCGGCGGCCAGGGATATAAGTCTCTGGTGGCGGTTACGTTGGGAACCGGTGTCGGCGGCGGTATTATCATCAACGGCAGAGTCGTGAATGGGTGCAATGGTTCGGGCGGTGAGATCGGTCATATCCATGTGGAGGACAATGAGACGGAAGAATGCGGCTGCGGCAATTTCGGCTGCCTGGAAGAATATGCTTCCGCTACCGGTATTACCAGACTGGCCAACAGGAAGCTGAAAGCCTGTGATAAGGACAGCGTACTGCGGCAGGGCGAAGTGTCCGCCAAGACGGTATTCGATGCGGTCAAGGCCGGAGACGAGCTGGCTATCGAGGTGGCGAAACAGTTCGGAGAATACCTGGGCAAGGGCCTGGGCGTGATCGCGGGCGTTGTCAATCCGGAAGTATTTGTGATCGGCGGCGGCGTTTCCAAGGCCGGGGAGGTGTTGTTTGACTATATTCGTCCGCCTTTCGAGCGCACAGTATTCCATGGCTGCAGGGACACGAAATTCGTACTTGCCACACTGGGCAACGACGCGGGCATCTACGGCGCGGCGAAGCTTGTACTGGAATAAAGAATAGAGGATAAATACATATTTTAAGATAAAGCAGGGATTCTATTTAGGAAGGCAGAGAAACAGGCACAGTTCGTTTGAATACTCAGGGCTGTGCCGGAATATGAATAATGATAGGGAACGACATAGCAGATGGGACTTCCAAAGTTGTCAGTCATGGCGGTAGATTTGAGAAATGGACGGGATGGATAGATAGTGAGCGCGTCGATGTATGACTATATGAAAACGGTGATTCCAAAAGAGCGGATCTTATTTCATGAACCGATGAGCAGATACACCACTTTCCGGGTGGGTGGAGAGGCGGAGTGCCTGATCATGATCCATCGGGAAGAGGAACTGGCGAAGATGGTCCGCTACCTGCATCAGATAGAGGAAGAATATTTTATTCTGGGAAACGGAAGCAATCTTCTCGTAGGAGATAAGGGATACCGGGGCGTCGTGCTGAAGCTTGACGGACCGATGGAGGAAGTCCAGGTGGAAGGAACAACCGTCCGGGCCGGCGCCGGGGCGCTGCTTTCCAGGGCGGCGGCCAGCGCCCGGGACCAGGGATTAAGCGGCATGGAATTTGCGGCGGGCATCCCGGGCAGTATCGGCGGCGCCGTGGTGATGAATGCGGGTGCCTATGGCGGCGAGATGAAGCAGATCGTCGTATCGGTCCGCGGAATGGATCAGGATGGAGAGATCCTGACACTGGATAATGATACGATGGAATTCGGATATCGCAGCAGCGCAATCCGCAACAGACCGATCGTCGTGCTTGAGGTCACGCTGCAGCTTGCGGAGGGGCAGAAAGAAGAGATCGGAGCGAGGATGGAAGAACTTGCCGGGCTGCGCCGGAGCAAGCAGCCTCTGGAATATCCCAGCGCCGGCAGCACCTTTAAGCGCCCGGAGGGGTATTTTGCGGGCAAACTGATCATGGACGCCGGGATGCGGGGTTACAGGATCGGAGGGGCGCAGGTATCGGAGAAACACTGTGGTTTTATCATCAATACCGGACGCGCCACGGCGGCCGATATCCGGGAACTGATCGAGGAAGTGCAGGAGCGGGTGCAGGCACGGTTTCATGTGATGCTGGAGCCGGAAGTGGTTTTTCTGGGGGATTTTTAGTGAGACCCGAAGAAACAGGGTACGGGAGATAACGGGATGAGATTTGTGGTAGTGACCGGCATGAGCGGTTCCGGCAAGCGGACCGCGATGAAGATGCTGGAGGATGTGGGTTTTTACTGTGTGGATAATCTGCCGGTGCCGCTGATCGAGAAATTTGTAGAACTGATCGCCATGCCGGGCAGTGAGATCACCAAGGTGGCGCTGGGGTTGGATGTGCGGGCAGACCAGCCTTTTGGCGATGCGCAGCGCACGCTGGACAGGCTTAAGGAGAACGGATATCTTTTTGAGATTCTTTTCATGGATGCCAGCGATCAGGTTCTTCTTAAGAGATATAAGGAGTCACGGCGGATGCACCCTCTTTCCCCGAAGGGACGGGTGGAAGAAGGCGTGCACAGAGAGCGGGATATCCTGAAAGAGATCAAGAAGAAAGCTGACTATGTGATCGATACTTCCAATCTTCTGACGCGGGAGCTGAAAGAGGAGATCGACCATATTTTTGTACGGAATGAAGAATATAATTCGCTGATGATCAGCGTTTTGTCATTTGGGTTTAAAAACGGGATCCCGGCGGATGCGGACCTTGTGTTTGACGTCAGATTTCTGCCGAATCCGTTCTATATTGATGAACTGAAGCATAAGACTGGTAATGATAAAGAGGTACAGGACTATGTGATGAGTTTTCCGGAGGCGGCGGCCTTTCTGGGGAAACTGATCGACATGCTGGATTTTCTGATTCCCAATTATATCAAAGAGGGCAAGCATCAGCTGGTGATCGGGATCGGCTGTACGGGCGGCAAACACAGAAGCGTGACGCTGGCCAACGAACTTTATGCAGGGATCAAGGAGCGCGGGAATTACGGCGTTAAGCTGTATCACAGAGATATCAAACAGGGAGTGTAGGGAATGTCTTTTTCCGGAACCGTGAAAGAAGAACTTGCAATGCATATAGATTCTTCAAGGCATTGCCAACTGGCAGAGCTGGCGGCGATCCTGCACTTTGGCGGTGGGATCTGCGGTGCGAAGGACGGCTCTCACCTGAGCCTTGAGACAGAAAATGAAGCAGTTATCAGAAAATGCTTTACATTATTAGAAAAAACATTTAATATAAATAAAGTTGAGATACAGAGCAGGGGGCGGATCCTGTTTGACGACAGAACAGAGAATAAAGTGATACAAGCCCTGCATCTGGATAAGAGGGAGGATGGCCTGATCGTATTGCAGACACCGGTAAACTCTCTTCTGATCAAGAATTCCTGCTGCGCCAGAGCATTTTTGAGAGGGGCATTTCTGTGTATCGGTTCCATGAGTGACCCTGAGAAAAGTTATCATCTGGAATTTGTCTGCAGTGTGAAGGAGCAGGCGGAACAGCTAAGGGATATACTCCGGGAATTTCAGATCGACGCCAAGTGTATCAGACGGAAGAAATATGAGGTTGTCTATTTGAAGGAAGGTTCCGGGATCGTAGACCTTCTGAATGTAATGGGCGCACATGTGTCGCTGATGAATCTGGAGAACTTGAGGATCGTCAAGGAGATGCGCAACTTTGTCAACAGGCGGGTCAACTGCGAGACGGCAAATATTTCCAAGACCGTCACGGCGGCATCGAAACAGATTGAAGATATAATTCTGATCAGAGACAGGTACGGTTTCGGGAATCTGCCGGATAATTTGCGTCAGATGGCCGAGGTGCGGCTGGAGTATCCGGATGCTGCGTTGAAGGAGCTGGGAGGATATCTGGATCCGCCCGTAGGAAAATCGGGTGTGAATCACAGACTGCGCAAATTAAGTGAGATTGCCGATAGAATCAGGTTGTAAAGGAGGGAAAAAGTATGATTCAAAAATCAATCCAGATCAAACTGGAGGAAGGACTGGAAGCCAGACCGGTGGCGATGCTCGTGCAGGTGGCGAGTCAGTTTGAGAGTACGGTGTACATCAATTCTGAAGACCGGAAAGTCAACGCCAAGAGTATCATGGGTATGATGAGTCTGGGACTTGCCAGCGGAGAGGAAGTAACTGTTGTTGCGGACGGTAATGACGAGGACACCGCGGTCGTGGAGATCGAGAAGTTCTTGAGCGGGAACTAAGCAGACCGGACTACGTACATGACATTTAGATAAGGCAGAATATAAAAGAGATTTCTGTGGACGGAAGTCTCTTTTTTAATGTTTTTTTACTTTGCCGTAATTGAAATTTGCAGATGACTCTATTAAAATAATAGATATAGATTCTGGTTATGATAAAGTGGATAAAAGCATGTAGCGGGAAGACGGGAGGCAGCTATGGGACAGAGAATGCTTTTTGTATACAATCCGAGAGCGGGGAAGGCGCAGATCCGCAGCAACCTGTTGGATATTATAGATATCTTCGTCAAAGCCGGGTATGAAGTCACTGCCTATCCGACACAGGCCACGGGCGATGCTGTCAAGGCGGTGAAGGGACGGCAGGGCAGATATGATATGGTAGCCTGCTGCGGCGGGGACGGTACGTTAGATGAAGTGGTGAACGGAATGATGCAGTGTGAGGAGAAGCTGCCGATCGGTTATATTCCGGCGGGCAGCACCAACGATTTCGCCAACAGCCTGAAGATTCCCAAGAATATGAGGAAGGCGGCGGACGTGGTGGTAAGCGGCGTGAATTATGCCTGCGATATCGGCCGGCTTAACAATGACAACTTTATCTATGTGGCGGCTTTTGGCATTTTTACGGATGTGTCGTATGAGACGAAGCAGGATGTGAAGAATGTGCTGGGACATGCAGCCTATCTGTTAGAAGGAGTCAGGCGTCTTCCTTCCGTGCGGGCATACCCGTTGAAGATCACCTGCAACGGCCAGGTGATCGAGGGGGAATTTCTCTACGGAATGGTCACGAACTCCTATTCCGTGGGCGGATTTCGGGGTATTACGGGACAGGACATCCTGTTGGACGACGGCCTGTTCGAGGTGACGCTGATCCGCAGGCCCACCAATCCACTGGAACTGAATAACATCGTCATGGCATTGGTGGATAAGCGGGTGAAGTCGGAGTATATCTATACCTATAAGACGTCAGAGCTGACGGTGGAGAGCGAGAAGCCTCTGGCCTGGTCGTTGGATGGGGAGTTTGGCGGCGAGCACTGCAGGGCATCTGTCACCAACGAGCGGCAGGCGCTTCAGATCAGGATTCCCAGAGAATATCTGACGGATAACCCATAAGTTTTTTGGACATATTTTCCAGAGAATCTATTTGCGTATAAACAGGCTTTGGGTTATAATAAATG